>DAOTUI010000119.1:0-12002 GCA_034437035.1 Chloroflexaceae bacterium | reverse complement strand
CCGTGCCCGCAAACCCATCACCTGCACCGCCGACACCCGCACCCGCAAATCCAAACAGTAATAATGATAGCGGGCCAATCCCGCGACCACAACCCACCGCCGTGCCACCCACCGCCGCACCACCCACCGCCGCACCACCCACCGCCGCACCAGGAACCCTTGTATCTGGAACCCCGCAACCATTCGATGAGTACTAATCCTCAAGACGTACCGGACAGGCGGCCCAGAATACAGACGTTAGCTTGAAAACGAGACAGCGTATGGAAACCGACAATTACAGAGGCATACTCACACTAGCCCTCGCTGGTGATGATTCAACCAATCTCATCGTCATGCTGGCCCTGGCCCTTGCCGGTGGGGTTATCGTACTCGCCATCATCGGGGTCGTGGCCGTATTCCTCAACCGCTCGAAAGAGCAGGACAGCCACCAGGCGAGCGCCCACTTGCACATCTATACAAACGGTAACTTGATCCAGAGCCTGCCGCTTTCGCCCCACAAAACCTTCACCATCGGGCGCGGCAACGGGGTCGAAATCCACATAGACGACCAGCACATCTCGCGGGAACACGCCAGCATCTTCTTTGCCAATCAATCCTGGTGTATTGAAGACCGCAATAGCCAGAATGGAACGTTTGTCAATGGGCGGCCCATCGCCCGCTACGCGCTCGAGCGCGGCGACGCCATAGAGATCGGGCCCTACCAATTTAGCCTTCAGATGGAGCGGTATAATACCGAGACGCGGCGCGAAACCAGTAACCTCTCGCAAGATGCCGCCCCCCCTATCCCGGCCCCGCCCGAAAACTTGCCCCAGAGCCGCTATCGGTTCGGGCGCTTTGAATTTTTGCAAAAACTGGGCGAAGGCGGTATCGCCCGCGTCTGGATGGCCCACGACACCACCGCAAACCAGATTGTCGCAGTCAAACAACTAACCGGGCGTGACGACTACCTGCTCAAAAAGTTTGTCCAGGAAGGTGGACTTACCCTGAACCACCCACACATTGCCAGAGTCATCGAAGCCAATCAGATAGAGGGGCAACCCTATATCCTGATGGAATATGTCGAAGGGGCCGACCTGTCGCAGGTACTCTCTGGTCAACCCCTCCCCCTTGATACCGCGCTCATTATCATCGCACAAATCTTGCAGGCGCTTGACTATGCCCACCAGCGAAGCATCGTCCACCGCGATATAAAGCCCGATAACATTATGATTTCCCCGCATATGGGCGTCAAAGTGATAGACTTTGGTATAGCGCGGGTACTCTCCAGTGTGACACGTACCCAGAGCGGGTTAATTGTCGGGACCCCCCCCTATATGTCCTATGAGCAAGCTATGGGCCGACCAGTCAACCCGACCAGCGACCTCTATTCCACCGCTATTGTGTTGTATGAACTCTTAACCGGGCGCGTCCCATTCTCCGGAGAGAATGCCATGACCATCATTCGGCAACACCAGGAGGCCACCCCCCCCCCACCACGCACATTCAACGCGGACATACCAGACCATATAGAATATGCCCTCCTACGGGCCCTGGAAAAAGATTCGTCGCAGCGGTTTCAGTATGCGCTAGAATTTGCTGAGGTATTGCAATGTCCACACAACACGCCGCTACCCACCGAATTTACCAATCTGGTCCTGCCCCATATCCGGCGCATTCCAGAGCGGGCGCTCACCCCATCGCCAGAACAACCGGTCGCCCGTACCAACAGCACCTTGCGGGTACAAACCGGAACCCACCAGGGTAAGACCATCTCGATTACCGACAGAAATACCGTGTTAGGTCGGGCACAGCTTGACCCGTCTGACACACTTATCTCACGAGAGCATTTTCGGTTAGACTTCGACAGTGGCCAGTGCCGTATTGTTGATATGTCGCGGCACGGTACTATCGTCAACGATAGTATTCACTTACAATCCGGTGAGAGTTGCCGCCTGGAGCCGGGTATGAGTATTCGGGTTGGCCAGACCCGGGTGATATATGAGGTATAAGGAAAGGAGTACAGAACCCTATGGGAAACCATCTCGATGATTCCAACCGCACCACACTTGACCCGAAAGTTCATGAGGCGAGCCCTGGAAAGAGCCATCAACGTACGGAACTAATTAACCCAGAAAAGCCAGAAGCGACCGCCGATGTTGAGGCTCGGCTCGTCTTTATTAGCGGCTCGCGGTATGGGGAACTGGTACGTATCCGGGGCGCTTCGTTGCTTATTGGCAGCGCCCACGGCTGTGATCTGAAAATTGACGATACGGCCATCTCCGCGCAGCATGCCAAAATACGGAGAACATCTGAGGGAGCAGAAACGGTCTTTGAGATACACGATTTAGCCACAGACAATGGTACGCGGGTCAACGAAATCGCCCAGAAAACAACCATCCTGACAAATAATGATGTGATTGAGATTGGGCGCACCAAATTAGTGTTCAAGCGCTTGTAGTCACAGCGAGGAGAAGGAATATTATGCGACGTACACCCTGGATTACCGCCGCGTTTATCTACAATCTGCTGGCGGGGTTGGTTGATGTCATTGTGCTCGGGTTTCCCTTGATATTTCTTGGGGCCGTGTCGCAAGATATTATAAAGGAACTTCAGGCCCCAGATGTCCCAATTGCCTCTATTGCCCTGGCGCTTGGTATTGTCTATGTCATATTGTTGGGTATACCGCGCCTGGCTGTTTTGTATAGCTTGTGGACAAACAAAACGTGGGCCCGCATAACCACGATAGTGCTCCATGGTATAGCGACACTGGTAGGCATTGTCGAAGTGGTGCTGATTGTCTGGTATTTTGCTCAAATAATGGTGAGTACCGGTATGGCATTTGCGCTGATTCCATTGCTCGTGTTGGGGTTGAATGTGGCGTTTGTCATTGGTCTATTGTTTCAACGTAAGCCTGCTGGCGCCCCCCAGGGCCCGACCATAGCGGCTGCGCCTCCGGGTCCTATGGCAGCGCCTTCAGCACCAATGCCCCCAACCAGTCACCCCCCCGCCAAACCACCGGTCGTCTCGCCAACCCAACAGGCCACCGGCTCGGCGATGCCCAATCCGGGGCATGGCCGTATGCCCGGGGGAGGGGTTGCGAAAACAGAACTGGCCAACCCGGAGCCGCCCGTTCTGGCCTGGTTGGTTGAGCGCGGGGGCATACGCGATGGGCGCGAACATCGCCTCAAAGAGGATGTTGTGATTGGCCGCGACCCATCTAAATGTAGTGTCGTGGTGGATGATAATAAAGTATCGGGGCAACATGCGCGTATCCGTATGGAAAATGACCAGTTTGTGATCTATGACCTGGCCAGCGTCAACCATACCTTTGTTGGCGGCAAAGAGGTACAGAAGCATGTGTTACAGGATGGTGAAGAGATACGACTTGGGACAAACGTTCGACTGAGCTTTATGCGGGTAGCCAAACCATAAGAGAAGCAGGAGAAGCCTACTATGCGTCAATTCCTCCGCTATGGAATAGGTATTGCAGTGATGCTGGTGATTGTGCTCGTACCGCTTGTCTCGGCACAATCAAAGGAAGTTAATCTTCATATTGATGATACCAATACCAATGATTTCCCAACCGTTCGGGTGTTTGCTTCGGCAACAGATGCGCAGGGGCGGGCACTTCCAGATCTCAATGAGCAAAACTTTGTGCTGACGGAAGATGGCAAGGGAGCAGACATAGAAGATGTTCGTCTGATGCCCCCGGAAGATGTCAAATTGCAAGTGGTGCTTGTTCTGGACATAAGCGGGAGTATTGCCTGGGATTCCCCAGAAAACAAGAAATTTAGCCAGGAACGCCTGGATCTCTTTAAACAATCGGCCGAGAATTTTGTGGAGTCGTTGAATGAGGAGGATCAGGTAGCCCTGGTGCTCTTTGGCGATGAATCATATCCCCAATGTTTTGACGATCCTCTCCCTCGATCAAGCCAGGATTGCGAAACCTTCTTTACCACAGACCATGGGCTTGTGCGCAACCGCATTCAGCAAGAGATAGTAAGCGACAAGTTGTCGAACTACACCGCGTTGTACAACGGGGCTTTTGATGGGGTGCGTATTGCTGGCGAACGAGACATCGGGCGACGTACAGTGGTTTTGATGACCGATGGTTCAAACCAGCCCCACCCAGAGGTCACACAACTGGAAATATCTGACGTGTTAAGCGAGGCCAAAGATAAGCGCGCGCGGGTGTATGTGATGGGGGTCGGTACGGATGTATCGGAAACTGACCTGCGTACGTTAGCCACCGATGGGCGTTACTACTCCGTAGATGACCCGGAACAATTGGACAAAACCTATACTGATATAGCGACAGAGCTACGCCAGCAATATGAAATTTCCTACGATTCGAACCTGGAGGAGGATGGTAAGAGCCACGCTATTGGGTTGAGTGTGAACACGAAACAGGGGGGAGCCTCGGCGACCACATCTATTCAGACCCCACCCCCGCCGGCAACCCCGACTCCGCCCCCGGTTGTTATGACGATGCCAATTACGGTTACGCTCGGAGCTCCTTTTCTCATTACGGCAGATATTCGTTCTGACAAGGCGATTGAACTGATAGAGATGCTGGTTGATGGTGAAATTGTGTTCAGCGAGGAGCCAGATAACCAAGATACCTGGACGTATGAATGGATCCCAGACTCGGAATTGGAGGAAGGTACGCATGTCATTGAAGTTATTGTGACCGACGAGGATGGGAAAACCACCAGCGTCTATAATGAAGAGAGAATGTTTATTGTCGGGTCATCGGGGGGTATTCCAGCCTGGTTATGGATTGTGCTGGTGCTTGTGGTGTTTCTGGTACTCGTTTTGATAGCAGTAGCTATTATTGCCTCACAACGACGGCAACCCGCGATAGTCAATATCCCATCCTCGCACCCTGCGCCCCTCCCCACAGGAACGTTTAGTCCAAAACCATCGGGGGTTTCCACGGAACCGCCGACGACTGCCGTTCCCCCTCCCAAATCGGCGTCCCCATCGGGCGGGGCCAAGCCAACCGAAGTAGACGGAGATACCGAGATACCGCTGGCTTTGCTGGCCGTCGAACAGGGCAAGGCCAGCCCCAATGAGCTGCGTCTGGTACCAACCAGAGAGTATAAAATTGGCCGCGCAACCGTCAACGATCTGGTGATACCAGATAGCCGGACATCAAGCGAACATGCAACCATACGGTTTATGGAGAATGGGTTTACCATTGTGGACCTGGGCAGTACGAATGGGACATGGGTTAATCGCAACCGCGTTGATCGGCTGCGGTTGCAACATGATGATCGGGTAGAAATTGGCGGTACCACGATGGTGTTCAAATCGCTGCGCTAGAGGGGGCAATAATCGTTTGACAAGGAGCGTTGTTCTATGGGTAAGATTGCCATGCTGGTCGTTGAACGAGGGAGCGCGACACCATCAAGCCTGACTCTGTCGCCCGATAAAAGCTATATGCTTGGGCGGCATCCGTCAAGCCATATTGTCTTGCACGATACCCTGGTTTCCTCGCAGCATGCCCGGATTGCTTTTCTTGAGAACAGTTTTACGGTGATCGATCTGGGAAGTGCCAACGGTACTTTGATCAACGGAAAGTATTGTGATCGCGTGCGGCTTCAACATAACGACCGGGTACAGATGGGAAAGGTGTCGCTGGTCTTTAAATACATCGAGTAACAAAACGCTATGTGGTGGAAAAAAAGACAACCGCACTCCTCTGAGGGTCATCTGGATGCGTATGCATCCTACGTTTTGCCAATGGCGCTTTCGGCGCATGTGAGCTATCGGGGGCAACGTGCGGAAAACCAGGATCGGGTCGGGCAGTTTGCGACGACCAACGGTATGCTCGTCTGTGTGGTCGCGGATGGTATGGAGACCTATGGCCGCAGCATTAGCGATTTTGTGGTTGACCGGCTGGCGGAGATGTACGGCTCTTACGCGCACCATGATCCGATGCAGGTGTTGCAATGGTGTGTCGAAACCATCAATCATCAGGTAACATTATGGCGCGAGGGGGTACAGATAGCCCGGCCGGGCGGGTGTACCTTGGATGTTGCGGTGATATTGCCGGGGCGGTTGTTGCTGGCCCATGTGGGCGATGGACGCTGTTATCTGCTGCGGGGCACAGACCTGTCACTGCTGACGCACGATCATGCGGTTTCCGCCAACCGGTTGTCACGGTTTATGGGAATGCGCCAATCGCCGGTGGCCGATTACCGCGATATGTTGCTCCAATCAAATGATTATCTGGTAATGTGTTCCGATGGGATGTGGGGGCCGCTTATCTGGCATGATTTTGTGAGCCATACGTACCGGCGTACCCCGGCCGGTGCGGCTTTGTCGTTGCTGCGTCTGGCGATTGAGCGGGGCAGCGACGATAATATCAGCGGTCTTGTGGTGCAGATGCGCTAGGCATTCAGGAGGTTCTGTGTTGCAAAACGATGTTGAGGGTCTATGAACTATGTGCTGCAATGGGTTGCCGCGAGCGATACGGGGCATGTGCGCGAAGTAAATGAAGATAGCGTCCGCATCTATCCCGACCGCGAAACGGTGGAGCGATACCCAGAGCAAACCCGTCCGGAACGGTCGTTGTGTATTGTTGCAGATGGGATGGGCGGCCACGTGGGGGGCGTAGAGGCCAGTTCACTGGCGGTAACGCGGGTTCCCCAGATTTATTATCACCAGGAGGGAGTGCCCCCCGATCAAGCACTGGTTCTTGCGGTACGCCAGGCCAGTCAGGAAATGGTGCAGATGGGGCAGAGCAATGCCCAGTTGCAGGGTATGGGAACAACGATTGTGGCCGTGGTTGCCGAGGGTGAGCAGGCGTTTGTGGTTAATGTGGGCGATAGTCGCGCCTATCTGTTGCGGCAGGGGGTACTTCAGCTTCTGACCTACGATGATCGGATGGTGGCGCAACAGTTGCGCGAGGGACGGTTGAGCGAAGAGGAGGCCCGCAACCACGAGTACCGCAATATGTTGTTACAGTGTCTGGGCAAGGCAGGCGAGATTGAGCCACACCTGAGATCCTTTCTCCTTCAGCCTGATGACCGTTTGCTACTGTGCTCCGATGGGTTGTTTGAGGTGGTTGATGATACGACGATTGCGCATGTGTTGCAGCAGTATGCGCCACAGGAGGCGGCCCAGTATTTAGTGCAACTGGCGATAGAGCATCAGACAACCGATAATATTACGGTGGCGGTTGGTTCCTATGCACCGATGCAGTCATTTCAGCCGATGGACATAGGGATAACACAGCCGGTCCGGACAACACCCGGTGTAACTAGAACAGAACCGCATCAGGTTGTACGGCCAGCGGATGGCAATACGCGAGAGAAGCAGGGACAACGCAGGAAACAGGGGAAGAATATCGGGTGGTGTGGGGTAGTGCTGGTGGTGGCGTTGATTGCCGGGGGTGTGTTTGGCGTTCTGGCCGGTCTGGTTGTGAAAGGGGGCCTGTTTGTTGCCGGGGGGGGACTGGTGCTGACGCCGACGCCAACGGAGGTATCCGCAGTTGTGGGAGATACCGCGGTATCCACAACCCCGACCGCAATATCTCCCACGCTGCTGCCTCAACCAGATGGAAACCCGCTGCCGACAGTACCGGTTCCCTACGTTGAGGTGTGGGAGCTCGATCTCAATGCGCCAAACCCGGACACACCACCGGTAGTACAGGTACTTGCGAACCAGTGTCCGCCGGGGGCGGGGCAGGCATCGTTTATCGTGACCTGCAGCGATTATGTGATGGGGCCGTCGGTGGATTTTCATTTTGGAGGAACCGAACTGGTGGCCGGTATTGAACCCAGTAAATGGTATCGTGACCAATGCTTTTCATTTCCCCCGCCTCCGCAGGTAACGGTAGTAGTAGGTTCTCAGCCACCGCGCACGCTCACTCGCCCATACCCGTTTGCGGCGGGGAAGACCTACCAGGTGCATCTTACTGAGAGGGATGTGGCGGTGATTGCGCGGATGCCAGCGCTTGCCCAACCGCCGGCCACCGAGCGTGAGCAACAACTGGCGAACCTTTGCCCGGATATGCCGGGGCATGCACGTGTTATCGTGTCGGGGGAGACGACGGGGCCGGTTGAGACGGTCAACCCGCAGACGGGGGGCACCCGGTATGATCTCCATGTCAATCAGATTGATGGGGGGTTCTACTGCCACGAGGTCAACGTTGGGGTGGATAGGGTACAGATTGATGGGACGGATGTACCGGTGCGGTTGCAGGCGGGGACGTTGTATATTGTGCGCTGAGCGCGGGGATATTTTTCAACAAAACTAACCAAACAAACGGAAAAAGAAGGAGACGGTCATGCTGGACAAGGGAGTGGTCTTACAAGAACGCTATGAAATTGACATGCTGCTTGGGGAGGGGGGCTTTGGCGCGGTCTACAAAGCGAATGACCGCCGCTTGAAAAAGGCAGTTGCCGTGAAGGAGATGCTGCATCAGGATACGAAGGTGCTGCGCCACTTTGAGCGCGAGGCCGAATTATTAGCCCGCATGCGCCACCCCTCGATGACGGCTGTTACCGATTACTTTGCGGAAGGAACAACCTACTATCTGGTGATGGAGTATGTTTCGGGCGAAGATCTGGGGCAGTACCTGTCGCGCTGGCCCCAGGGAGCGTTGATGTCGGAAACGCAGGCGCTTCAGATTATCAACCCGGTTATTGATGCGGTAGAGTATTTGCATCGCCAGAACCCGCCCATTATTCACCGTGATATTAAGCCGGCCAATATTCGCCTTTCAACCGACGACTCCGTCTATCTGGTGGATTTTGGGATTGCCAAAGTCTACGATGCCCAGAACCCCGGCACGATGAGTATGCTGGCCCATACGCCCGGTTTTGCCCCGATTGAACAGTACGATGAAGGGTTGATTGATCCGCGTTCCGATTTGTATGCGATTGGAGCAACGCTTTACACGATGCTCACGCGCGAGCCGCCGCCCCAGGCTCCATCGCGGGTGTTGAAGGACACGCTGGTGCCGCCACGGCAGTATAACCCGGCCATATCGCCACAGCTTGAGCGAATTGTGATGCGGTTGCTGGCATTGCGTCCCGAAGATCGTTATCAATCTGTAGCCGAGCTACGCCAGGATATGGCAAAGCTCCAGGTTGCGGTTGCGCCAGCGGTGGGAGCAACCACTGGTGCGGTTGCTGGATCAGGGGAACAGGCAGAGGAACGCTCTCGCCCGCCGGCCTGGCTCTGGGCCGCCATTGGTGGGGGGGGAGCTGTGATTATCGTGATGATACTGGTAGTACTTCTGGTGTTGGGGGGGGCTCCCGATACCCCGGCGGTCGCAACCGGTGCAACCACCACTGCGACAGCAACCAGCGCCGCTACCCCGGTTGCGACGGCTACGGCAGAAGAAGCGTACAGCAGCGCGAAAACTACTCGCACGCCAGAAGAAGAGACGACCCCAACACCGACGCCCGATGAAAAGCAACGCAAGAAAGCATGGTACGCTGATGGGTTAGATGCCTTTGATGAGGGCGATTGGGAAACAGCCTCGGAACTATTGGCACAGGTGTATGAAATTGACTCGGATTATCTGACCACCCCCGAAACGCTGGCTTCGGCGTATTTCAACTGGGGCAAGCAGTATTTTGAAGAGGCAAAAGAGTCGCTTGATAAGGAGGATGCCGAGAATGCGTTGGAGAAGGTACAGCTTGCGCTAGAGATTAACCCGGACGATAAAGAGGCCGGGGAGTATTCCAAACGTCTGGAGCCTTATGTGGTGGCCCGCAATGCCTTTGAGGAGCAGGACTGGAAAACCAGTGCCATCTCGTTTGAGGTGTTGCTTGAGGTTCAAGGGAACTCGGACTTTCTCGACACGGCCCCGCTACTCTATCAGGCGTACCTCTCCTATGCGGCCCAGCGCGAGGACGAGGGCGACGAAGAGCATGCCTTTCGGTTGTACGAAAAGGCGTCGAATCTTTATGAGGAAGCGGAGCCGGACGTGAGCCAGGAACTGGTAGCCCAGATGGAGAGCGGGCTGGATCGGTTGAGTCCCACCCCGACGCCGGTCCCTGTGGCGCGCCCACGTCCCAGAGGGGGGGGGTCACCACCGCCGGTTGAAGAGGTACCGGTGGATGAAGCACCGCCGCCACAGCAACCACCCCCGCCGCCAGCCGAACCGACAGCAGTGCCAGGGTCTTTTAAGTAACGCATACCAGGGGGACAGAGGGAGCCGCGATGTCGGATATTCTCCAACCAGGTACTGTTGTTCACGCTCGCTACTATATTGTGCGTCTCATTGGGCGGGGCGGGATGGGTGCTGTCTATGAAGCGGTTGACCAGACGTTCAACAACAGGGTGGCGCTCAAGCAGATGTTCCCCAATTCCAACCTGACACCGCAGCAGATAGCCAACGTAGAACGGGCCTTTGACCGCGAGGCGCAGATCCTGAACCGGCTGCGCCACGCGGCCCTGCCCCGGCCGCAACAACCGCCCCGGCCGCTCCTACGGCGACGCAGCAGGCTGCGGCGGGGGGGGGCACAGCCGCCCACTGATACGCCGGTGCCACAGCGCAACACGGTGAAGACACAGCCAGATGGGACGCTGGCTCCCTTGCCAGCAACCAGTACGGGTGTACCGTTGGCCGGGTTTGTGATGCTTGGGTTGACACTGATTATCCGTATGGTGCGCTTGTACCGCGAGCGCGAGCGGATTTAGCGAGAAGGAAGGATACCCGCTCCCCTGTTCTCGTTGGGAGAGCGGAGGGGCGGGTATGTTTAGACGCTGGCTTGTTCCATAACTGCTGTGGGGACGATGCACACTATATCGGCATCATTGGTCAAAGCCTGTTCCGGCTTGAGTTGCTTCCATTCGTCAAAGCTCAATTGCACATCTTGCATAAACTGTATTTCGGCGGCATACGTTTTGAAACGTTCGTAATTCTCGATCATGGTCTCCATTTCCACCATGGCTTGCACCAGGCGAGAATAAACCTTGGTTTCCTGTTTTTTGCCCATCGGCAACGGTATTTCCCAACCCAGTATCTTGAGGACATCCTGCCTGGGCGGTACATCCACTTTCGGGTCCCAGATAGCCTGGGGGAGGTCTCGCATCCAACGCCTACTATCACGCCTATATTCAAAGAGTAATGGGCGCAACTTTTCAAAGACAGCCGTTTCATGCAAGTTCGGATCAAGCCAGCGGTAGATACGGGTTAGTCGTGATAGTCCAATCTGGTCTTTTAACGCAGGTTGAAGATAGATAGCGGGGTTTTCAGTCAGAAGGTTCTGGATATAGCGTTCAACACGCGGTTGTAACGTATCAACGCTTTCCTGAATACAATGGCGGGCCCGTTCGACTTCTTCTAACTCAAGGTAGCACTGAACCTGGGCAACCGTGATAATAAAGAGCGTTATGATGTATTCGTCGGCAACAGGTGTGACGGCTTCCAGATGTTCATCAGTCAAGGGGAGATGCTGATGGAAAGCCTGAAGCAGGTTGTTTGTGGCAAACATAGCCCCGCTGACCTTCGGTTGCCCGGATCTTCCATCTGCAAAGCGTTCTGCGCCATTCCAAGAGCGGTTTTCAGGTTGGCATAGAAAATAATGTCTACGTGATGCCCAATTTTGTTCAGGGTTTCTTGTATCTTATCCAGACGCTTTTCAATGCGTATTGTGCGTTCAATAACCAGGGCAAGCGTTGCGGTTGATATACCAAGATTGAGGATACTTGCTGCTGGCCCAAGCAAGTTCAGTGTACCGATAAGTGCTGTCTCTAGTCCTGCTGCTTCGCGTAACCAGCAGATGACCTGCTTTGAAGAGGTATCACGTACGACGCCTCCTATCCGCTCATACGCACCGCTTGCCAAGCCGGCCGTCACAAATTCCGGAACATCCAACATTACGTTAATTGCGCTCATGCTGTCCTCGCATTCTCTATTGTGCTATATTTCCAGGTGTATTTTACTCACGTTCGCGCCGCAGCGTCAACACCGTTGCCTCCGGCCGGCAATTCAAGCGCAACGGCGCCCCCCACCGCCGTGCCCCCCACACCCGTGCCCCCCACCAACGCGACCCCCA
>DAOTUI010000118.1:0-12890 GCA_034437035.1 Chloroflexaceae bacterium | reverse complement strand
TGGTACTTTTTGATCTTTTTCACAAAAATTTTGCACGAAGTGCAAAATTTTTGTGAAAAAGAATGGAATCTTCCGCCCTGCCGGAGGCGAAATTTCCTTTCGGGTGAGCAACCGCGTAAGTCGTGTCATTTATACGAGTTACGCGGTTGGGTTTGTTCTGGCCTGGTGCCGGTCCTGAACGCCGGATTCGCCTCCGGCAGGGTGGAACTGACCATCCCTTTTTCACGAACATGTGGCTCGGAGCGCCACATGTTCGTGAAAAAGACAGAAAAAGTACCATGCTGCCGCAGGCGAATCGGCGCTTCGTCTGATCAAACGCCCGGTTTGTATGCCCACCGCGTAAATTGTGTCATTTACTACACTCCTAATTCAATGCGCACAAGTGTCTGGCTCGTACGCCACGGGCAAACGATCGCCAATTTGCAGCGTCGCTACCAGAGTTGGAGCGATAGTCCGCTGACCGAATATGGTCAGCGGCAGAATCATGCCCTGGCCCATCGTCTGCGCCGTCTGCCCTTCGATGTAATCATTCTCAGCCCGACCGAACGTACCCGGCTGATGGCCCGGGCGCTGACCGTGGCCCGGCCCGATGTGCCCCTGGTTGAAGCGTCCGATTGGGCCGAAACGCACCATGGCGATTGGGAGGGGCTGACCTACTACGAGGTGCGCGAACGGTTTCCCCAGGCGGCCCGGCAGCGCTTTGCCGATGCGGCCCATGGCAAACCACCCGGCGGTGAGAGCCTGACCGAGGTCGCTACCCGGGTGACGGCGGGTTGGCACGCACTGCACCAGCGCTATCCCGGCGGGCGGGTGCTGCTTGTCACCCACGCAACCCCGGTGCAGGTTGTGCTCTGCAACACGTTCGGATTGCCCCGGACGAGGCACTGGAACTGGCGGATTGACCTGGGCAGCGTGACCTGTCTTGACAGTTACGGCGGCGGAACGATTATACGCATGGTCAACGAGGTTCCGGAATTAAAAGGTTAGGGAAAACGGTTAACGGTTAGGGGCAATACCTTTCAAATAACCGGAACGACGCGGTAGGCGATCAAACCAGACGTTTGACCAGATGTGAGTCAGACTCGCCTGCGGCAACATGGTACGTTTTTATCTTTTTTCACAAAACATTTTCACGTTGTGAAAATGTTTTGTGAAAAAAGGATGGTATCTTCCGCCCTGCCGGAGGCGGTAGCCCCTTCCAGGGGAGTGACCGTGTACGTCATCTTATTTGAAAGGTATTGCGGTTAGGGGCAATACTTTTCAAATAACAGGGGTTTCGCGGTGCGCGTGCAAACGGACCGTTTGCTCTCGATAACGGCGTATTTCGCCTGCGGCAGCATGGTACGTTTTTGTCTTTTTCCGGAACATGTGGCTCGGAGCGCCACATGTTCCGGAAAAAGAATGTTTCATTCCTCCCTGCCGGAGGCGAATCGGGCTAGTTGTCCAGGCAGACGCCTGGTTTGGAACCGACCGCGTAACTCCTGTCAAATAGCCGGGCTTACGTGGTGCCTTACCTGGAAGAAGATACCGCCTCCGGCAGGGTGGAAAAAAGAAAAAAACGTACTATGTTGCCGCAGGCGGAACCGTTCTGTATCGGGGCAAACGCCCGGTTTGCAACGCTACCGCGCAGGTTCTGCTATTTGATAAGGTATTGGGGTTAGGGCTTGTAGAGCTGAATTCAGCGCATTCCCTAACCGTTAACCCATAACCGTTAACCCCTGATCGTTACTACCAGGAGAAAAGCATGCCAAACTCCATACTCAGCTCCGAGTATGCCCAGCTTGCCGCGCTCTGTGCCGCCGTTCCCGGTCCGGATCAGGCAGCACGCACTGCTGCCGCGCAGCGGCTGGATCAGTTGACCAAGCCGCGCCAGAGCCTGGGGCAGATTGAGGCGTTGTTGCTGCGCCTGGCGGCCGGCACCGGCCAGGTATGCCCCGATCTCGATCAGCGGGCGGTGTTGCTGGCTGCGGCTGATCATGGGGTTGCCGCCGAAGGTGTCAGCGCCTATCCGCAAGTTGTCACTATGCAGATGGTGCATAATTTTCTCACGGGCGGGGCGGCAATTAATGCGCTGGCAGCGGCGGCTGATGCGCGGATCATTCTGGTGGATGCCGGGGTAGCCGGTGATCTGCCGCCTCACGCGCAGTTGCGGCGGCTGGGTATTCGCAAGGGGAGTGGCAATATTGCGCGTGAACCGGCCCTCAGTCGGGAGGAGGCGCTGGCCGCACTGCTGGCCGGGGCCGCTATTCTGGAAGAGGAACGGCAGCGGGGGCTCGATTTGCTGGCACTGGGCGAGATGGGTATCGCTAACACAACACCGTCCGCGGCTCTGACCAGCGCGTTTACGGGTGCGCCCCCTACCAGCACGGTGGGCCGGGGCACCGGCATTGATGAGAAGATGCTGGCGCACAAACGGTCGGTGGTGACGCAGGCGCTCCAGCGGTTTGAAGATCAGCACAACGCTGCCGGTGCTGCCGGCACCGCCCCGATCCCCGAAGGTCTTTCGTCGTTTCAGATGCATGCGCTGGAGATGTTATGCGAACTGGGCGGGTTGGAGATTGCGGTCATGGCCGGGGCGGCCCTGGCAGCGGCGGCCCGGCGCGTGCCTGTTCTGCTGGATGGCTATATCACCACCAGCGCGGCCCTGGTTGCGGCAGCCCTGGCTCCTAACCTGCGTACGCATCTCTTTGCCGCGCATCTCTCCTTTGAGCCGGGCCATGCGCTGGCCCTCTCCCATCTGGGATTGACGCCCGAGGCCAACGCCGGGCCGCTCCTGCGCCTCGATCTACGGTTGGGCGAGGGGAGCGGCGCAGCCCTGGCGCTGCCCCTGCTGACGAGTGCCGCCCGCGTAATGCGCGATATGGCAACCTTTGACCAGGCGGGCGTTTCTGACAAGGACGAGGGATGAGGGATGCAGGATGAAGCAGACCGGCCCGAGGCGACGGGTCAGGATGAGCCGGTTTTGCCGTCTGCTTCTGCGGGACCGCATCCCCTGGTCGCGGCGTTGCGCTTTCTGACGTTGCTGCCGCTGCCGGGCCGACCGGCAGCACCGGAGTCGGGGATTGCCCGGTCACTCGCCTGGTTTCCGGTTGCCGGGTTGCTGATCGGGTTGTTGCTGCTGTCGGTCGGCCGGCTGGCGGGTCTGGCCTGGGATGCCGGGGTGCGGGCCGCCTGCATCATCGTCGCCTGGGGCATTATCACGGCGGGCATGCATCTCGATGGCCTGGGCGACACCTTCGACGCCGTGATGAGCTGGCGTGCGCGTGAACGCAAGCTGGAAATTTTGCGCGACAGCCGCATCGGGACGATGGGGTTGCTGGCAATTGGGGCGGTGCTGCTGCTCAAGTTTGCCTGGCTCCAGGCATCGGGTGATGAGTGGTGGCGCGCGGTGCTGCTTGCGCCCGTCTGGGGCCGCTGGAGCCAGATCTATGGATTGTGCCGCTTCCCCAGTGCGCGCGCTGAGGGCCTGGGGCATACTTTTCAGCAGCAGATTGAGCAGCGGAGCCTCTTTCGCGCCACGCTTGCCGCCCTGCTGCCGACACTGCTGCTTGGACCAGTGCAGGGGCTGGTTGCGGGACTGCTGGTCTGGGGGATCGCCGCACTCCTCTACCGCTGGTGGGTGCGCGACCTGGGCGGACTGACCGGCGATACCTATGGCGCACTCTGCGAAATCAGCGAGGTGATCGTTCTGGCGGTGATTGCATTCTGAGCAAATCTGCTGTATTCTGACCCCTTGACAACAACCTGGGACCATGCTACACTGGCCCTGAGTTTGTAGGGGGAGTGTGCGATGATTAAGCGAGATCCAATCCATCCTGATGCCGTCTATTCGCGGGAAGAAGCAGCCGAGCTGCTGGGCATCAGTCTCAGTACGATCAAACGGCTCATATCCGCCGGGCAGTTAGAAGCCAGCCGTCCCGAGAGCATTCGCCGGGTCTTTATTAAAGGATCGAGCATTCTAGATATGCTCGAAGAAACTAGAATTAGAAACGGGCACTCAGCATGATCGGCCTCCTATTACGCCAGAAATGTTATAGCGCGCAATGGGCCACCGTGTCGGCAACAAATATATCCGGCACGGCTATGTCTGTCTGCCTTCCACATGGCGGTAGCCTATGGTTTCGCCTGCGACAGCGCAGCGAAAATCCCGATAGCCACGCCAGAGGAGGTGCCCTGTGATCGACTAGACCCGGTCGAAACCAGGTTTGCTCTCCGAGGCGTGAAGTCTACTAGCTTCACGCCTTTCGCGTGTCCGGAATAAGGAAGGAAGAACGAAGAAGAAAGAATACAAAGAACGAAGAACGAAGAACAAAGAATACAAAGAACAAAGAACACAAAGAACAAAGAACAGATATGATATCCGATAATGAGGCGCGAGGTGCGTTTTGTTCTCGGTTCCTATGGCCCCATCGTCTAGTGGCAGGACATCAGAATTTCAATCTGACAGCGGGGGTTCGATTCCCCCTGGGGCTACTTAAAGCCGTAGTTCGTAGTCCGTAGTCCGTAGTCCGTAATCTGTTTTCGTTTTCGGTACTCCGTACTCCGTGTTCGTGGGCAGGTTTCTAATCACGAAAAAAGTGAGGTGGTGTCATGAGCGTACTTGAGATGGCCCTGAAGGAACGCATTCGCCGGGACTACAGCGCTGAGGGCATGGAAGAGCTCTTCCTGCGCCTCGACCTGCTGCATGATTATGCTTCGGCGGGTCAGTTGGGCGACGTGACGCCACTGAGTGGAGCGGAACTGCGCGGCTGGCTGGAAGATCTGATCTATACCGCGCGGGAGACGCTGCGCGAAATGGGAGAAGCGTGATGTATCGACTTGTGAATGGGATTCCGGTCTGGGGTGAGCATGATGAGGCCACGCTCGGCCAGATCCGGCGCTGCGCCGGTGATCCGGAGGTTGCGGGCGCGGCGCTGATGGCCGATGGGCACAAGGGCTACTCAATGCCGATTGGCGGTGTTGTGGCCTATCGGAATGCAGTTTCTCCTAGCGGAATTGGATATGATATTTCCTGCGGGAACAAAGCCGTTCTCACAGATGTTCGCGCTGATGATCTGCGGTCCGATATCAAGCGGGTGATGGACCAGGTGGCACGCACGGTGGTATTCGGCGTGGGGCAGACCAGCGGCAAGGTCACCAATCATGAACTGTTTGACGATCCGACCTGGCGCGATGTCCCGCAACTGCAGAAGCTGAAGCAGTTGGCGCGCGAGCAACTGGGCACCGTGGGCAGCGGCAACCACTTTGTGGATATCTTCGAGGACGAAGAGGGCCGGGTCTGGGTAGGCGTGCATTTTGGCAGCCGGGGGTTTGGGCACCGGACGGCCGGCGGCTTCCTGAACCTGGCGGCGGGGCGTAAGTTTGACGACAAAGCCCCCGGTGAGCATATGGATCAGCCCGCGACGGTCATTGGGCTGGATACTGAGCTGGGGCAGGCTTACTGGCAGGCGATGAACCTGGCGGGACGCTACGCCTATGCCGGACGTGACTTCGTGGTCAGCCAGGTACTCGAGATCCTGGGCGCCGCCGAACTGGACGCGGTCCATAACCATCACAACTTTGCCTGGCGCGAGCGGCACAACGGCGAAGACCTGATCGTGATCCGCAAGGGAGCCACCCCGGCCTGGCCGGGACAGCGCGGCTTTGTCGGCGGCTCGATGGGCGATATCAGCGTGATTATCGAGGGTGTTGATAGCGAGGCGGCGCAGGCGGCGCTGAACAGCACAATCCATGGCGCGGGCCGGCTGATGAGCCGGACGCGTGCAGCGGGTCGTCGTCGCTGGGTACGCGAGAAGGGCCGGCGGGTGCTCAAGACGGTCAAGGTGGGTGAGATCAGCCGGGAGATGATGCTGGAGTGGGTGCGCAATAAGCGGGTTGAACTGCGTGGCGCGGGTACCGATGAGAGCCCGCATGTCTATCGGCCGCTGCGCGAGGTGCTGGAGGCCCACGCGGATAGTATTCGCATTGTGCATACGCTGCGACCAATGGGCGTGGCGATGGCGGGCGAAGATGAATTTGATCCGTATAAGGATTAGGGGTTACGGACGACGGACGACGGACGACGGACGACGGATTATAAGTTACGGGGAATCCTATGCAACTTGAGGATTACTTTAACTTCCTCAGTCCCGATGACATTCGCATCAAAGGGCATCGCATCGGCATTGATGATGTGTTGGAACTCTACCTGGAAGGCTACTCGCCGGAAGAGATTGTCGCCTACTACGGCACGCTGCAACCGGTCGAAGTCTACGCCACCATCACCTACTACCACCAGTATCGGCAGGAGGTTGACGCTTACCTGGCACGCCTGG
Organism: Chloroflexaceae bacterium; assembly: GCA_034437035.1. Classification (GTDB taxonomy): domain Bacteria; phylum Chloroflexota; class Chloroflexia; order Chloroflexales; family Chloroflexaceae; genus CAKZQX01. Next base: position 6,576 of record DAOTUI010000118.1, on the reverse strand, counting down.
CGGCCTGGCGCGAACAACGCCGGCAGGAGTATGCGGCGCAGGAACCGCCGGAGGTGGTGAAACGGCTGCGTGCGTTGCAAGCGGAACGGGCCAGACAGCGAGGAACGGCATGAAAATGCGGTTTCTCCTGGATGAGCATATGGCACTGCGCGTGAAACCGGCTGTCTTGCATCGCAATCCGCTGATTGATGTGCTGCGTATCGGTGAGCCAGGTGCTCCACCGCCGGCAACCCCTGATCCCGCTGTACTAGACTATCTGTATAACGCACAACGAGCACTGATTACCAAAAATCGGCGCAGCATGCTCCAGCACTACAGTGAGGCTATGACAGCCGGCAAAACCCATTGGGGCATTTTTATTGTCACCCCCAATCTTGCTATCCGCGAACTGGCTGAACAGATCGAACTACTCTGGGAAGCTAGTGAAGCAGAAGAGTGGATCGACCGCCTGATGTCGTTGCCGTTGTAGCAAGTTTTACGGATTACGGATTACGGATTACGGGCTACGGATTACAGTAGTTGCGTGAATGTATAACCCCGCCCGATAACGCTTGACAATCGCATCCCCAGCCAGTACCCTATACCCGGTATCCTGACCGGCAGCGTGAGAGAATGATGCAGCAACCACTTGACACCAGGACGGGTCGTTTCCTCTTATGGGGTCTTACTACCTTCCAGTGGCTCATTCTGGTCTACTGGCTCATTGCTGAGCCAGGCTTTGAACCGACGTATACTCTGGTATCGACGCTGGCCGCAACGCTGGCAGCATTCCTCGCCACTGCTCCGGTACGCCCGGATGCAGGCGATACAACGCGCCGTCAGCCACTGATTAATGCCGAATGGGTCTGGCCGGCGGTGGTTTTCGTGGGTGTGTTGACGGTAGGAGTTCTGGCACTGGGTCTGGTAGAGGTGCCGGCGCGACTGGGACTCTGGCTTCTCGTGGTTGCACTGGCAGTGGTAGCTGCTGTCTTCAGCTACTATTGGCTCACATGGCGGCAGGTTGACCAGTTTGAGCAGAAGTATCGGAACTGGTGGCGTAGCGAACAGAGCCGGATTAATACCTTTGGATTGCGCGGCATTGGTGAAGCCCCACGGGTGCAGGATATCTTTGTGGATTTGCGGGTCGTACCCAATAGTGAGGAAGATGCGGAACGCCGCCTGGTTACGCGCAGTGCTGACCGCGCCGGCCGGCAAATCCGGCATTTTTTGCGTCAGATCTGTTCCGGATCGGGCAGTGCAGCGGATGCAGCATTCTGGGCATGCAATCATTAGAGCTTATGCACAATAAGAACGAAACCGCATCGGAATGCGCTAAATGCCGTCAGACAAGGCGGTCTTTTTAGCCCATCGGGACGCCATATCCACCTTATTGTGCATAGACTCTATTTACCTTTGACCAGCGACGGGAGTTTCTGGAGAAGTGGTATACCTTTGATCTCTGCCGTGGCGGCAAGAAACCGGGCCAGATACGCTCAGAGGTGCAGCGCAAAGTGCGCGCTGTCCTGGCGGAACTGCGTACCAAACCGGTGTTAAATGAGTTTGCGGGCAATCCGCTGTTACTGACGATGATCGCCATACGTTACCGCCTGCCCATGCCGGAAGAGAGCCGATCATATAATTACGCCACCGTTGATTGCACCGCCGAGCCGCAGAGAGCGCAGAGGTATGTGAAGCCGTCCGCCCTCAGCCGTCCGCCGTCCGCCCTCAGCACTGGACATCTCGCAATTCTCTGGTATGATCCAGCCGCTTTGCGCTCTGCACTTTGCGCTCTGACCGCTTTGCGCTCCGACCGCTCTGCGCTTCACTGAGGAGGTTCCTATGTTCGCCGCGACTCGCGCTGATTGCCGGCGCACACCTGCGCTGCTCCCGATCTTGTTGCTGCTGCTGCTGCTGACATCCCTGCCGCCGCTGCCGGCGCGGGCGGCGCCACGCTGTTTCGCCGGGGAAGCGCCCGAGATTACCAACTGCATCGATGGGCGCATCCGGACATTCTGGGAGCAGCAGGGTGGCCTGCCCGTCTTCGGCTACCCGCTCACGCCCGCCATCCCGGAACAGACCGACGCCGGGCCGATAACGGTGCAGTGGTTTGAGCGTGCCCGCTTGGAACACCACCCGCAGAACGCGCCGCCCTACGATGTGCTGCTGGGGCGGCTGGGCGCGGATGTCCTGGTACAGCAGCAGACTTCCCCGGCGCAACCCGCCGCGCCGCGCGCCGACTGTCGCTTCTTCGCCGAAACCGGGCAAAACCTCTGCCCGCCCTTTCTCGCCACCTGGAGCCGCTATGGGCTGGAACTGGGCGATCCCGGCATCAGTCCCGCCGAGAGCCTGGCTCTCTTTGGCATGCCGCTGAGTCCGCCGCAGCCCTACACTCGCCCCGATGGGACCACCGTCACCGCGCAGTGGTTTGAGCGCGCCCGCTTTGAGGATCATGGCGGGACCGGCGTGCTGCTGGGACTGCTGGGACGCGAGGCGCTGGTTTCGACCAGTCCGACCGATCCGACCGGCCCGGTTGACCGGCCGGCCGCACCGGAGCCGAAGCCGGACGGGACGCTGCCACCGGGCGGCTTTATCGAGGTCTCCGGCACGCAGTTGACCCGCCTGGGGCAGCCGGTGCAGTTCAAGGGTGTGAACTACTACCCGCGCGGCAAGCCCTGGCAGGAGATGTGGCACGAGTGGGATGCGCTCCAGATTAAGCGAGAGCTACGACTGGCGCGCGATCAACTGGGCATCAACGCCGTGCGGATTCTCTACCCGTTTGAGCTATCGTTCCACCGCTCGAGCGAGCGCAAGGTTAATCTGGAGCAACTTGACCGGCTGCGCGAGTTTGTGCAGATCGCCGGCGACCTGGAACTGCGCGTGATCGTGACGCTCTTCGACTTCTACGAGGATTTCCCGCCGCCGGGCAGCCGTGAGGAGGAGGAGAACCTGATCTACCTGCGCACTATCCTGGGCAACTTCGCCGGTGACGACCGCATCTTTGCCTGGGATCTGCACAACGAGCCGGACCACTACCCCATGTGGCAGGCGGGCCAGGCCGCGCAAGTGCTGACCTGGCTGGGCCGGATGGCCGATGCTGCGCACGAAGCTGCGCCCAACCATCTGATCACCGTGGGCATGGGCCAGTATGACAACCTCTGGCAGCCCGGTCCCGATGGGCGGCGCGTGATCGACTACAGCGACGTGATCAGCGTGCATATCTACAACGCGCCCGATGCCGTGCGCCAGCTTGACGAGCTGCGCCGCTACACCGATAAGCCGATCCTGCTGCAGGAGTTTGGCTGGCCCACCGGACCCGCCTGCGCGGTGCGCGACTATACCGAGGAGCAGCAGGCGCAGGTCTACCGCACGATGCTGGCGGCGGCGCAGGGCCGGGTGGCGGGCATCTTTGCCTGGACCCTGCGCGACTTTGAGTCCGGCCCGACGCGGCGTTGGGATACGCGCGAGGAGCATTACGGCCTCTACCGTCCGGACGACAGCCTCAAGCCCGCCGCCGAGTTCTTCCGAGATTACCCGGTTGCGCCGCTGCCCAGCGCCACGCAGACCGATCTGCCGCTGACGGCGGTTGCGCCCAACCCGCCCTCCACCGAGTTTGCGCCGATCTTTATCGCGGCGACCGGGCACTACATCAAGGACTGGTTCCGCATCGCCTGGGAGGAGTTGGGCGGCCAGGGCAGCTTTGGCCTGCCGCTGAGCGAGGCCTATGTGCGCGAGCGCACCGCCGAGGGTGAGCCGATTGTAGTGCAATATTTTGAGGCGGGGGTACTGGAACTGCGGCCCGATGTGCGTAAACCGCCCTACTTTGGCGAGTTGCTTGCGGGTGACAAGGCGAAGGTGATGCTACGCCCGGTTGACCTGGGGCGGACCTTCGCCGCCGAACGTGGCCTGACTCCCGGCGACCATGATGTCCAGGGCGAGTTTGGCGCTTTCTACAAGGGCGTGCATGGCGAGTGGCGGCTGGGCGAACCTCTCTCCGGCGAGTTGACCGAGGAGGTTAACGGCGTGCCGACCCGCGTGCAATACTTCGAGCGTGGCCGTCTGGAGTGGAACGCCGACACGCAGGCCGTTGAGGTCAGCCGCCTGGGAAGCTGGGCCTGGGATATCCAGTGCCGACATGCCCGGTGAGGCGAGGAGGCGGGGACGCGGGGAAGTGGATGTGAATTTCTCCGCGTCCTCGGCGTCTCTGCGGTGCATCTTACCCCAGCCTAGCCAAAAAACGGCTGCAGCAGGGCGTAGGCGCTGATGCCGACCAGCACCGCCACACCCAGGTTGGGCACGCGTCGGTAGACCAGCGCGACCAGCCCCAGGACTACCAGGCCATGCAGGAACTGCCCCGCAGCGGCCGGCTGGTCCGCCGGGGGCACCACTGAAACCGCCAGCAAACCCGCCAGCAGCGACGGCCCCGCCAGCTTCAGGATCAGATCCAGGCGGGCCATCCGGGGCGAAGCATCTCGCTGCCGGCGGAGCGTCAGCAGCAGCGGCAACGCCCGCAACCCATAAGTCATCAGTCCAATGATGATAATCAGCAGGAGCAGATTTACCTGCATGCGCGCCTCCTCCAGAGCAGCCCGGCGAGCGGCCCGGCCAGACCGGCGGCGAGGATGCCGGGAGTCGGGTAGCCCGCAAATTGAAAGAGCCCGGCAACAACGGCAGCCACCAGCACCGCCACCGTCACCTCACCCTCCAGCAGCGGCAGGAGCAAGACCAGAAACAGGACCGGCAGCGCAAAGGCCAGCGCCGCGGCCATCTGCGGAAACAGTGTGACCAGCAGATCTCCGCTGCCGGCCCCGATTGCAGTCCCGGCGAGCCAGGCCAGGTACGCGCCCACTTCCAGCCCGGCGAGCCAGGCGACCCGCTCACCCTCGGGTTTCTGGGCCAGCCGCGCAAAGGCCGCCGCAAATACTTCATCCGTCAGGCCAAAGGCTATCAGCAGCGAACGGCCGGTCGAAGCCCGCTGCAGGAACGGACTGAGCAGCGGCCCGTAGAGCAGATGGCGCAGATTCAGCGCAAATATCGTCAGCAGCAGCATCCCGGCGGGGGTGCCGGTCGCCAGCAGCCCGATCAGCGCAAACTGGCCGGCACCGGCAAAGATAATCCCGGAGAGCAGCAGCGCCTCATGCACTTGCAGCCCGGCCTCCCGCGCAACCACGCCAAAGGTCATCGCCACCGGCAGGTAGCCCAGCACAATCGGCAGGCTGGCCGCTATTCCCGTGCGTAAAGTATACGTCTTCATCAGCGTTTCTCAAAAGCAAAGACATGCGTACCACCACCAGCCGGCGTATCCCCGGTGGTTGCGTAGACGCGCTGGTGGGCACGCAACGTCAGTCCCGCCACCCGCGCCAGGCTGGTAAACCGCTCGGGAAAGGTCTTGCGCTCAACCTCATAGTCCAGACCGGCGACCAGTGCTTCCAGTTCCAGCGTCTGAAACCAGTAGAACGCCATCAGCGGGTGTGAAAGCGCGGAGGGCGTTTCCCGCTCGCGCACCTGCCGGAAGAGCCGGCGGCAATGCATGACCGCGCGCTCTACCTGGTCGCTCTCGGCGGCGTAGACCATCTGCGGGACGGCGTTTGCCGGCAGATCAACCAGGTAGCGCTCTTCGGGGGCCAGTTGCCGGTAGACCGGACCGGGCAGCGTGACCAGCGTCGCCAGCAGGTAGGTACCATGGTGGCGGATCAGTTCCCGCGCCCGTTCCTGCTCTGTCCGGTAGGGCGCGAGGAACTCATCTGCAACAAGGAGTAAGCCGCCCGGTTGCAGGAGTTGTGCGGCACGCTGCAAGAAGAACGCCGTATTTAGATGGTGCGATGCACCGACTGAGGTAATCAGATCAAACGACTGGGAAAACGTGCCGGTGAGAAAGTCGGCCTGTAACAGTTGAATGGCGGGGATGTGCGCCACATTGCGTTGCAGATAGGCAAACGCAGTCGGACTCGGCTCCACGGCGGTGATGGTCAACGCCGGAACAAGCTCCAGCAGCATCCGCAGCGGAAAGCCCGGCCCGGAACCGACATCGAGCGCGCGCAGCGTTGCCGCCTGGCCGGGACGCAACCCCTCCAGCAGTTGCGCGAGAACGACAACCTGCCGGGCATACGCCGGATGCAGCAGTTCAAATGCATCGTACGCGTGGACATCAATCCGATCCTCAAACAGCGGTTCATCCGCTGTTTCCCGCGAGGTGGGCTGCTGCCGCAACTGGACGGGAGCGGATGCATGAGACGGAATGGTCGGCCGTCCGGCTTGGGTCAGGATCTCTGCCGCAATGCTACTCAGGGTCAGCGTGTCGCTCCGGCTGAGCGCTTCTAACTCTTGCATGAATGCCGGCGTCAGCGGGCGGGCGGAGTGCAGCACCGGCGCAGCAAGATCGACCGCCTGCTGCAACCGGGTCTCCGCGCCAATCGCCGGTTCGCCAGGCTGATCAGGCTGATCGGGCGAAAGATCCCCCAGGGCATCAGTTCTCTCAGGTGTAGGCTTTTTATGGTAGGGACGCGCTTCTGCGCGTCCGCAGCCCGTCCCAATGCGGAACATACTGCACGGGAGCGGCAGCCGCTGCCGCTCCCATTGACCGCATTCCAATGCGCTCTG
>DAOTUI010000117.1:0-2578 GCA_034437035.1 Chloroflexaceae bacterium | reverse complement strand
CGTCCATCGTCCATCGTCCGTCGTCCGCCGCCCATTCATCCTCCCTCCCACCCTAGCACATTCCCCCGCCGCCGAGATCAGACGCCGCCTCTGAAGAACTTCCGAGGTTTCTCGGATCTCGGCGGCGGGCATCACTGCTATGCTAGAAGAACTGCGCGAACTGCTCGCGCAGCCAATGGTAATCAATCCGCTCGTCGGGCGGCAGATCCCAGACATTCCGACACTCCAGCAGAATGGCGGTCTTATGATCATTCACCGTTCCCAGCACAATATGCAACCTATCCGCCACCTCCTGCGGGGTCAACCCATCGGCAAAGGCCCGCAGCACCTCACGCTGGCGCAGCGTCAACGCATCCCACACCTGCCGGCAGCGAGCCTGCTGCTCTGCTACCTGCATCTGCTGCTGCCATGCCACCACAGTCGGCGTATCGCTCTCCGGGGGCAGCGGCAGACCCGGCGCAACCGGCCCCCAGGTGGGCACATAGATACGAAAGAGTTGCACCTCCGGCGTGGGCGGCAGATGCATCAATGCGCCGCCGTCCATCTGCTTGCGGATCGCGTCGGGCGAATAGACATGCCAGATCCGATCCGCCTCATCAAAGCTAAACAGCGCGGCGGAGAAGGCCAGCATCCCCAGCAGTCGCCGCCCGCCCGTCGCGCAGAGATGAATAATCGCGTCCTGCTGCTTCACCTGCTGAAACAGGCGGCGAAACGTGGTCTGAACTGCATTGACGGCGGTCTCGTTATCCAGGTCGGTAATCGTCTGCGCCCGCAGTTGCACCGGCAGCGGCCGAAAGCGACAGGGACGCCCGGCATACTGGTCGTCGGCAAACTCGGCGTACAGGCGCTGCAACGCCTGCCCGTAGCGCGGCGTGGTGGGGGCCAGATGCACCACAATCACCTCCTCCATCTCCGTCCCCTGCGCCCGCAGCAGATCCAGCGCCAGGGTAATTACCTGGGGTTGCCCGCCGAGCGTCGCAACACACATATTCCGGGTTGTTGGACTCATCACCGCCTCCCATGGCTGAGACCGAACACGGGGATATTCCGGTTCGGACCCATGCACTGTTTTTCTACTACCACAACGATAGTACGACTGCGCAATTACCAGCGTAGAACCAGTTTATCACGGCACGCCACCCGGACGGAAACAATCTGCCGGTTTCACAACGGTCCAGTTGGCACTGACCCCCGGTGAAACCACCCGCCAATACCAGTGTACGAAAGGAACCCAGCATATGGCACCACTTTTTCCCGCCATCCTCATCGGTGGCCCGCCCCACTCCGGCAAGAGTACCCTGACCTACCGTGTGAGCCAGGCGCTGCACCAGCGCGGCATTGCGCACTACGCCCTGCGCGCCTCACCCGACGGCGAGGGCAACTGGAGTATGGAAGCGCCCCAGGCGCTGGTGGCTGAACTGCGCATGCACGCCAAGAGCGACTGGAGCGCGGGGTTTGCCGCCGCGATGAGCCGCGATATTGCCGGCCGGCATCTGCCGCTGCTGGTGGATGCCGGGGGGAAGCCTTCCCCGGAGACGGCCCAGATTGCTACGGTCTGCACGCATGCGCTGCTGCTGGCGGCCAACCCGGATGATCTGGCGCCCTGGCGCGATCTGCTGGCCCGGCAGGGGCGCGGCATCATTGCCGAACTGCACTCCGTCCTGGATGGTGCGCAGCAGGTAACGGCGACCAGTCCGGTGCTGCGGGGAACGCTCAACGGTCTGCAACGCGGCCAATCGGCGGAGGGGCCATGCTTGACGGCGCTGGTAGATCACCTGGCGCGCTATATGGCCTACCCGCCGGAGCAACTCTACCGCGAGCATCTGGCGCGCACGCCCATCGAACTGGTGATCAATGTTGAGCAGCCGATCTATCCCTTGCCGCGACGCGATAACACCACCTGGCTCCCTGCCGATCTGCCGACGCTGCTGGCCGGCCTGCCGCCGAACGAGCCGCTGGCGATCTATGGACGCGGCCCGAACTGGTTGTATGCGGCACTGGCGGCGTTTGCTCCGCCCCGGCTGCAGGTCTTTACTGCCCTGCAGGGCTGGGTAGATCCGCCGGCGCTGCGGGTACGCGACACCCGCGCCCCTGAGCGCCTGCGCTGGGAGGTGACGCCGATGCCCACCGCAACGGTGCTAACCGGCGCGATCCCCAGCAGCTACCTGGACTATCGCGCTGCCGCCGGGCTGCCGGTGCCGCCGGTGGATCCGGCGCGTGGTCTGATCATGAGCGGCAAGCTGCCCAACTGGCTGTATGCGGCGCTGGCCCAGACCTATCGCGCGCAGGTGCCCTGGCTGGCGGTCTTTCAGCCGCAACTGCGGGGCGGAGTGGTGGTCTGGTCGCAGGCGGACGCGGTGCCGGTGGGGGCGGTGGTGGGAATGGAGAACTGAGGACGGGGGACTGTCTGAAAAGGGTTGGTCATGGGGCTACGGCCCCGGAGCGGGAGTCCTCTCAAGTGTAGACTTTTTTGCCGGATTGCATTGGAATGCGGTTGGTTGGACTGGCAGAAACCATCGCTCCAGCAGAACATTTCCCGCATCGGGACGGGTAACGGACGCGCAGAAGCGCGTCCCTA
>DAOTUI010000116.1:0-8105 GCA_034437035.1 Chloroflexaceae bacterium | reverse complement strand
CGGCCAGGTATGGCTCCGGTTGCTGTGGCGCATCCGGGTGACGCTCTGCCGGGTCGTGCTGCATATCGCCATAAAAGACATAGGCGGATCGTAGGTTCATTGGCTACTGCTCCTGTATGTGGGCAAATTTCTCTAACAGAATATCGGCAACAAGTTTGGGGACACCTTCACTGGCATCGTAGATCGTATGCGCAACATGGTCAATCTGCCCGGCGGGTAGTCCCGAAAAGGACTCAAGCCAGTCGCGGATATCATCAACGGACCAGGGTTCAAGTTCAAGCGGTAAAATCTTCTCGGCATCGAACTTATCTGCAACACAGCAGAGTGCGGCGGGGAGTTGCTGCATCGGGATCTCACCGTCAGCGCCAAGCACCGCGACAAACCGCACCTTACGATGGGTCTGGACAATTAGTGGGAGTTCACGCACCAATTGTTGCCAGAAATTGTTCACAAACCAGGTAAGGATACGATCCTGGGGATTGAGATAATCCCACTGTGAAACCTCGATAAAGACCACACTGCCACTCTGAAGCGAGCCGCATATGGTGCTAATAATCTCCTGCGTATGCCGTTCCAGACTCTCGGCCTCGGTAGCAATATTAAAGTAGCGCGCAATCCCCAGCAACAGGCCAAGTTCGTCTAACCGCGCATCGAATGAAAAACCGATGGGAATATGGACGAAGTGACGCGTGGTAGCTTTCAACAGGTCACGCATCCGCCGGACACACCAGGGTGCGCCCATCCGCCGACTTTTCTGCAGCAGAAACAGTGCAGCCCCACCGCTGCTGTCAAAGCTGGTAAAAATAGTCTCGGCTGTAGTGATAGCCCGTTTAAAATCGGTGTGTGGTAGCGTATCTTCAATCCGCAAATAAGACTGATTTGGATCGGATGGTTGCGGGGGGTGTTGCGCTGGGCGGGAAACCCCTTGCCGGAAATCATCAACCGCCTGCATTGCAAAAGTACCTTCGTCAAAACAGCGCACCCCGGCAATCAGTTCTTCCAGCGCACCGGGATAGTTATTACAGGTTCTAACGATATTCACAACATCGGCGCGATCCTGATCACGCTGCGGGATCGCAGTCCGCACATTGTCCGGTAAAAATGCCAGGACATCGGTGCGTATTCTGCGGTCCTGGATCGCCGGACAGTCAAGCAAAAGGTTAACCAGTTCGTTTACCTGCTCAGGAGTAAGTCGCATCGTCATGAAACATTATCCCAGAAATCATCAACCGTCTGCAGTGGTATACTGCCTTCATTAAAAGCCCGTATCCCCTCGATCAGACTTTGAAGCGCACCAGGATAGTTGTTGCATGTCCGAACGATGCTCATGACATCAGCCTGATCCTGATCACGCCGGGGAATAGCAGCGCGGACATTAGCTGGTAAAAATGCCAGCACATCGTTGCGGATGCTCCGGTCCTGGATGGCCGGGCAGGCCAGGAGCAGGGTAACAAACTGCGTGATCTCCGGCATCGTCAGTTGCCGCGTAGGTTGCCGCGGTGGGCTCCCCGGTGGCGCGGGCGCTGCTGCCGGTTTCGGTGCAGGCGACGGAACGGGTGGCTTCTCCTCTAGCTCTTTCAAAATCTCGATAATCCGCCGGGCCATGCGCTCCAACTCCCGGCGCACCTGCGGGTCTTGGAAATCTTTCCCCCGCAACGGCTGCCAGTCGAGCATGTGTCGCCGGGCCAGGTTACGCAGCAGTTCGTCATTCGCCTGGGCCTCCGCAGCTTCCAGACCAGGCACCTGCTGGTAGTAGACCGCCGGCACCAGGTCATTCCGCCCCAATTGGCGCTCGCGTTCCAGGAAGCGGGCCAGGATATCCCGGCAATTCGGGTCGGTGAAAAAGCTGGGCGTAATGACCGGAACCAGCACCATCGCCTCGCTCAACGACCGGCTAATGCGCTCCTGGGTAGGTTCCCCAAGCGTCACATCGGTCCCTTCCTGGAAGACGGCCACATCGTTGCCGCTGACGAAGCGCAGCGTACCGGAGAGCGCATCACGGAAGCGGCGTAGCGCCCCGCCTTCAAACTCATCATCAAACTGGGCATAGCTGATAAACACAAGTGGATTGGTCGGCATTGGCTTGTCCTGCTGCATGTCTGGCTTGCTACCACTTCCTGCCGGAATGCGGATGGGTCGTGCCCATAACCGGGAGGGTTTGCCCGGCAGGATGTTGTTCTGCATACAGTATAAATGGGCAGGCGCAGTCCGGCAACCCGGCGGGTGTGAGAATAATGACAGATTTAACCGTAAATAAACCTGGCTTGCGGAGTGGAACGTATGCGACTATGTCTGCCGCTCACACACAAAGGTAAACTCGTCGCCCTGCTGATAGGTTAGCGTAACCAGCAGGCGTTCGCCTTGCAGTTCAGCGGTCCCGTCACCCTCAATCGGCTCCATCTCATCGCTGCCGGCGAAGCTGAAGCTAAGTTGATCATGCTGATCAGAGCCGCCGTAGATTTCGCCGGTCTGCAGGCCGATATAAAATTGCCCTCTGGTTGCGTTTCCGTTCGGCTCCAGGCGCACATAGGACTGTCCCGCCATGTGTAGATAGGCATCATTAAAGTCGGGGCTCGAGACAACGATCCAGGTTCCGGCAAGGCTCATTAATATATCCTCTCCAGATAGTTTCTTTCTCACACCTGGCGGCGTGGGCATCCGGCGGTCATTGTAGCACATAGGGACCGGCATAAACCGCCGCTCCAGAGCAGTTTCTCCCGCATCCGAACGGGCTGCGGATGCGCTTCTGCGTGTTCCTACCACAAAAATCGTGGGCTGGTGTGAAAACACTACACCGGGCTCGGACGCGCAGAAGCGCGTCCCTACCACCGGTCCGGCTGGCGCTACACAACTGCTCCAACTGCTCGACGGTATCCGACGCGGTGAGGAAGGTCAGGCGGTCGCCCAGGCGGTGAGGGTTGCGGCGTCCTTGACGGTAGTCGGGCGTACACCCAAAGGGCGCGAATCTGGGCGCGATGCGTCTTTCTGGCCCGCCCGCGCCACTCGTACTGAAGATCGGTGCCGAGTGCGAAGTGCATCAGGACGGGATGTGCGTATGATACGGGAAGTACTCGTCACTGTCAACTCGTACGGGAAACAACCTTTTGGTGCAAGCGCGTTCATCAAATCCGTGAAAGCATTCACGGGATCTTGCCCTCTGGTGTCACGAACTCTGGTTTAAGGCCAGGTGGATCGTACGGGTTAAGAGTCTGTTATTTATCACTTATTCATCATTCTATTATTTTTCTTTTTCTGCTACTATCAATTCACTGACACCCTTACTATCAAGGACTTCCTACTGGAGTTCCTGACCTGGTCTGAAGTGGAGATATGATCATGCGCAATGCCTTCCAAAAAGCTTTTCTGTTGGTCGGCATAATTAGTACACTGATACTCGGTATACCCCAATCTTCGGTGATGGCTGATCCAGGATAACCAACTCCTGTTCCCGTTCCTGCCCCTACAGGGGAACCTAATGATCTCGGTGGCATCACAGAAATCGGTACTGATGAAAGTTCTTCTATACTGTGTAGTTTTCGTGTTGAAGGGGACTACGTTCACGTCTCCTCATCTGCCTTTGAAGCATCTGGACACGGTTGGTGGATCAATCGCGACTGCCAGGCTACCCACGCGGTCGTCACGGTACAACTACAGCAGTACTACAGCGATGGTAGTTGGAGAAATGTCGGCACAGTCGGCAAAGCGACGGTGAGGTCCGGTGGTGGTACCGGCAATCGCGCAACGGGACGAGCAGGTTGTAACAGCAGTGACGTAACAGGGTGGCGCAGTGTCATTGACGTGGATGTCGTTGGAATCCTTGATGATCCAAGGAAGTACACTACGGCAACTCGAAATATTTCGTGTAGGCATTAATGTGTAAGAGCGGCTTACAGAGAAAGCATTCAGGGGTCGTACAATAATCAAGCCATCGCCCTGACGTTAGTAAGCAGTACTGACTAAGGCGGGGACGAACGTTAGTCCGAACCTTTGCGTGCTTTCTCTACAGGCTTCTTCCCTTGTACGGTGATGGTGTGAATTCCGTAGCACCTGCCACCTCTCAAAACGTATGAGAGAGGATATTTAATTTGAATACCGCGATAGACAGCACAATGTTTGTGGCGATATACGGTGAACTGGTGTTGCACACCTGGCGAGATCCCGTTGCTGCTACTTCGGATGCGTACAGTCTGTTCATTGCGAGGTCGTCTGCAATGGGATGGCTCGCTGCTGCTACAGAGTATGTATCTGGTGGCATTTGGGGTATGAATGACGCTGGACAGAATTCTGAGTCCGGACCACACGGGCCACATCGAGTATGGTTTCAGGTATCAATGATCGCGCCAATCCCAATTGGTCAACCATTACCGGTGCAACCATTCCTATCGTGCGCGGGTGATGTTGTGGCCCGTATGGGAACGTTACGTCTTGATGCAGTTCAGATTCTGCTACCAGTACAAAGCTTTCGTGCATCGGCAGATGTGTCAGCACAACAGGACGATGTGATGACCTTGATTCAGGACGCCGGTTGGTTCGCCGATAGCGACCCGTATCTCAGTACCAATGTGCGGGTGACATTAGATAGCGGACAGAATCCGTCCGTTCGCTTGGCAGCACCCAAAATGTTTCAGTCGATGCAGGAAATAAAGCAGGATATCTTTGTGTGCAACTCATACTCCTTAACAGACGGCGATATGACCTTGAAACCTGGTTTTATTGATGAGTTGTGGCGTGGGCCTACGCAGCACCGAGCCACCTTTCACGGCACTTTGGTAGAGTGGTCACTAGACGCACTAGGATGGCTCGCCGCCTTCCTTACCAGCACGAGCTCCCGATACGGCGTCAATACTCCGTTGGTATTCACAGTTAGCCGTTCTGAAGGCTCAGTTTCACTTGCTAATTAAATTCGGACCTTGTTAAACTAAGCCCATCCGTCACAAGTTAAGCATTTCGTCCATTTGTCAAATTCCATCGGCTGAACCCTCATGATGCGGTACACTGGACGCATGACAAACGAAACAAAAACCTGAAAGATCCAGGTTCCCGCAAGGCTCATTGATATATCCTCTCCAGATAGTTTCTTTCTCACATCTATCGGCGCAGGCATCCAGCGGTCATTGTAGCACATAGGGACCGGCATAAACCGCCGCTCCAGCGCAGTTTCTCCCGCATCCGAACGGGCTGCGGATGCGCTTCTGCGTGTTCCTACCACAAAAATCGTGGGCTGGTGTGAAAACACTACACCGGGCTCGGACGCGCAGAAGCGCGTCCCTACCACAAAAATCGCGGGTTGGTGTGAAAACATCAGATTGGGCTGTGGATGCGCTTCTGCGTGTTCCTACAACAGAAAGTCACACCTGAGGGCCGGTCCCGTCCGGGCGACTCAGCAGCTTGAGCGCGCGCGGCAGGTTGTCCGGTTCGGCGAAGAGCGTCACCACATCCCCGGCTTTGATTACCGTATCACCACGCGGGACCAGCGTATCCCCGGCCCGCTCGACCGAGACCAGCAGCACGCCGGCGGGCAGGCGCAACGCGCGCACCGCTTTGCCGGCGGCGGGTGCTTCCGCCGGAATCTGCACCCGCCGATAGCGCGGCGAGGTATGCACATCAACCCGCTCGGTCCGGCTGGCGCTACACAACTGCTCCAACTGCTCCACGGTATCCGGCGCGGTCAGGAAGGTCAGGCGATCCTCCGGCTGCAGCACGGTATTGCCACGCGGCAACTGCGTCTGCTCACCCCGCCGCACCGTCGCCAGCAGGCACTGTGTCGGCAGCGGAATATCGCGGACCATGCGCCCGGCCAGCGCCGAGTTTTTATCAACCAGCAATTCCACCACCTCCGAGCCGCTGTGCGAGCGCATCTTCATCTGCTGGATGCGCTGCTCCAGTTCGCTGCGCCGCATGACGCCGGTGCTGTAGGCGCGCACCACATCGGGCCGGCGTAACACGCCCACCAGTCGCTGCGGGTTGCTCCGCTCGACCACCGGTAGCCGCCCGACATCGCGGATGGCAAAGGTGCGCAGGGCCTCATTCAAGCTCTGGTCGGGGTAGATCACCAGCAGATCGGTCGTTGCAACGGTGATTACCGGGCTATCCTGGTCAAGCCCACGCTTGAAGGCCCGGGCTACATCGCTCAGGGAGACAATCCCGACCAGGCGTTCTTCCCCGGGTGGGGTTGCCGCATCCCGCTCCACCACCGGCAACCCGTGATGATGCGTTACGTTAAACATATCCACCGCAGCGCGGAGCGGCGCATCGGCGGCGATGGTATCCAGCTTCCTGGTCATCGCCTCCTCCACCCGCACCATCTCCATCACATTCAGGTCGTGCCCATAGCGCAGCACAATGCCGTGGCGCGCCAGCCGCTCGGTGTAGACCGACTCTTTGAAGAGGTGTCCGGCGACCAGGTTGCCGGCGGCCACGCAGAGCATGATCGGCAGGATAATACGATAGTCGTTGGTCAGTTCAAACAGCAGCAGCACCGAGGTAATCGGCGCGCGCACAACGGCGGTCAGCACGCCGCCCATCCCCACCAGCGCAAAGGCCGGGGCGGGCACCTGCGGAAAGAATGTATCCGCGGCCATGCCCACCAGCGCGCCGGTCATGGCTCCCAGGTAGAGCGATGGCGCAAAGGTGCCGCCAACACCCACCACCGTCAGACAGAGCGCGGTCAGCAGCAGCTTGGCGGTCAGCAGTAGCAGCAGTTGATCGGCGTTGTAGACCTCCCCGGAGAGCACGCTGCCGATGGTGTCATAGCCCACTCCCAGCACCTCCGGCAGATGCAGCCCGACCAGGCCCACGCCCAGCCCGACCAGCAGCCCGCGTAGCAACTTGGGCGGGTTAAAGCGCTGCTGTAGATCCTCAAGGGCGAAGATCAGGCGGATAAAGCCAACCCCGACCAGCGCGGTCAGGACGCCCAGGATCGCGTAGAGGGGAAACTCCAGCAGCGGTTCGGTCAGGGTGTAGGAGGGCACGCGAAACGCGGGCGAGTTGCCCATCAGCCAGCGCCCGATTGCCGAGGCCGCGACCGCCGCCAGCACGATGGGCGGAAAGAGCGCTGCCGACAGTTGCCCAACGACAATCTCAAAGGCAAAGAAGACCCCGGCAATCGGAGCGTTAAAGGCCGCCGCGACTGCTCCCGCAACACCGCTGGCGACGAGCGTACGCACCCGCCGGCTGGATAGCCGCAGCCGCAACCCAAACTGCGAACCGGCAACCGCCCCCAGTTGCACACTGGGATCTTCCGGCCCCGCCGAGCCACCGGAGCCGATAAAGATTGCCGCCGCCACAACTTTGGTCAGCAGGGCCCGCGCGGGCAGCCATCCGCCGCGCAGTGCAACTGACTCGATCACGGCGGAGGTGCCGTGGCTCTGGTCGTGGCGCGCGAACAGCCGGATCAGGCCGATTGCCACCAGCGCCCCGATTGCCGGGAAGAGCACCACAATCCACTCGCCGGTCCACCCGCGCGCCTGCAGGGTGGGCAGATGCAGCAGCAGTTCGGCACCGGCCGCAAGCAATTCGTGCGTCTGCTCCAACAGCATATGAAACGCAACCGCGCCAAACCCGGCCAGAATGCCGATACAGACGGCAAGCGTCGTCAGCACCACCGAGTCTGACTGAAGCAGCGCGGTATGCAGTTTGCGCCCGATAAAGGTTCGCGGGCCGGCCGTGGTGATTGAGTCGGGTCGCACCCGGGTGGGCGCACCGTCCGACTTTGATGGTTCAGGCATGCTTTCTCAAGGATCTTTATGGCGGGCTACTCTTTTTGTAGATTGCGCTGGATGAGTTTTGAGCAAATAATCTCGATATGGCATTCAGGAGTCCCGGCTTTAGCCGGTTGGATACCTGCCAGGGCTGCGGCATACTGCCGGGAAAGCCTGGACCGGCTGAAGCCGGGACTCCAGGAGCGATATCCGGATTTAATTTTCAACATTCATCAACCGGGACTCCAGATCAGATGCACCGTTCTGCGGTCGCACGCCCTACTCACGGGCCTGGGCGGACGCGCAGAAGCGCGTCCCTACGGTAAACGCTGGTGGGCGGACGCGCAGAAGCGCGTCCCTACGGTAAACGCTGGTGGGCGGACGCGCAGAAGCGCGTCCCTACGG
>DAOTUI010000115.1:0-32483 GCA_034437035.1 Chloroflexaceae bacterium | reverse complement strand
GTGGGTGATCTGCGCTACGACCTGCGGCGGGAGCGCATCCCACAACTTGAAGCGCTGGCAGAAGCAGGCAAGCGGCTTGGGCGCAAAGATGCGCAAGGAATGGCCCTGGGCAACCTCGGCCTCGCCTACGCCGACCTGGGCGAGTACCCCCGCGCGATTGAGTACTACGAGCAATATCTTGCCATTGCGCGGGAGATCGGCGACCGGCGCGGCGAAGGCAACGCCCTGGGCAACCTCGGCAGCGCCTACGCCGACCTGGGCGACTACCCCCGCGCGATTGATTACTACGAGCAGCACCTTGCCATTGCGCGGGCGATCGGCGACCGGCGCGGCGAAGGCAACGCCCTGGGCAACCTCGGCAGCGCCTACGCCGCCCTGGGCGACTATCCCCGCGCGATTGATTACTACGAGCAGCGCCTGGTCATTGCGCGGGAGATCGGGGACATCCAGGGCGAAGCGATAGGTAGCTGGAACCTGGGGTTGCTCTACGAGGCGCAGGGTGACCTGGCGCGGGCAGTGGAGTTGATGCAGGTAGCGGCAGACTTTTTCCGACAAATAGGGCATGCTCAGTATGCGGAGACAACTGCTGCCCGACTTGCAGCAGTCCGGCAGAAGCTCGCCGCGCAGGGCGGGTGATGCCGGGGCGCCGCAATGTGCGAACGTGCCAACGTGCCAACCTGTAACGCAGTAACATCCGAACCTGGCGCACGGCAGCCGGCGGACGCATGCCGTCCATCCCTGCGCCCCTACCCCCAATATCTTTCAAATATGCCGAAATTGACGTGCGCAAAGCCGCAAAGCTACACAGTTTATACGGTTCTTGGCGCCTTTTGCGACTTTGCGCGAGCTTATTTGAACGGTATTGCCCCCACTTCCCACATTAGCGCCGGGCGGCGGATGTGGCAAGCACCGCGTTCACGATGCCCTGGTAGCCAGTGCAGCGGCAAAGGTTGCCGGAGAGTGCCTGGCGGACCTCCGCCTCGGTCGGGTTGGGGTGGTCGCGCAGGAAGGCCGTTGCGCTGATGACCACGCCGGGGGTGCAAAAGCCGCACTGCACCCCGTGGTGCGCCCGGAGCGCCTGCATCAGCGGTGTCAGCTCGCCCGGCGGCGCCAACCCCTCGATGGTTGTGATCGTGTGCCCATCGGCCTGGACCGCCAGCATGGTACAGGCCGGCACCGCTTCACCATCGAACAGGATTGTGCATGCACCGCATGCGCCATGCTCACAGGCCAGATGCGTGCCGGTCAACTCCAGATCATCGCGCAGGAAATCGGCCGGCAGCTTGCGCGGCTCAACCAGTTCGGTGTAGCTAATGCCGTTGACGGTAACGGTAATCTGATGGGTATGCAACGTCTGGTCCTCTCCTCTATGCGTGTACCTGCCGCAGCAGGTCACGGATACGCGACGGGGTCAGGGGCATATCGGTGGCACGCACGCCAAAGGGCGCGAGGGCATCGGCAACGGCAGCAATGGTTGCGTCGCGTTCAAGCGTGCGCTGGCGGGTCATCGCCCCGATCACCAGCGTGGCATCGTCTGCGTGGACATACGTCAGTTCAGCAATCGGGTTCAGATCGACGATCACGGCAGGACGGGCGAGGCGTAAATTCATAAGCGGCACAAGGCGCTGACCGCCCGCCAGTACTTTGGCGTCAGCGCCATGCTGGGTCAGCAACTCAAGGGCCGTATCGAGGCGCGGCGGCGCATGATACGCAAAGGGAGAAGGTTTCATCACAGGTTCTCCTGGCTACGATGCCGGGCAAGACTGCGACTACACGCCACTATTATCGCCGGAATGTTTGTGCTGTCAAAAGATGTTGCTGCTTTACAAAAACGAACGTACGTGCTAGAATAGAGGCAAATTGAACACATTCGTACTGTGCATACACTGGCACACAGACCGTATAGTGTGGTTAAGATGGTATGCCACCGGGGAGACGCATATGTTTCAGCGATTGGACGAACTTCAGACAGGAAGCCTGTATATTTTGACGGGTCAGGCCGGTGCGGGAAAGTCTCACCTGGCTGCCGGCACGCGCCGGAGTGGTACCCTCTGGGTGCTCGATACCGAGGGCGCGGCCCAAAATCTGCAGGGGAAGCCCGGTATTCACCGCCGCATTCAGGTGGTGCAAACGCTCTCGCTACGCGGGCTGATCGAGGCGATGCAGGAGATCCGGCAGATGGGTAAACCCGGCGATGCTGTGCTGCTCGACTCGATCTCGAAAGTGTTTCAGGCGATGCGCGCCTATGCCCAGCAACGCGCCGGCGGTGAGACCGACCGCAAGACGATAATTGACTATGATGAGCATGCCTCGGTCAACCGGAATATGCAGACGGTCTACACCGGGCTGACCGAGCTGAAGCAGGCCGGGTTCCAGGTGATTATCATTGGACATCTGGCGCGCAAATATCGGGCGCAGGAGAAGAACTTGATGGATGAGGGCATCCGCGTGCTGGCCGATGAGCAGATCGCCTACGAAGCCGATGCAATCCTGCTGGTGGAGCGCGAAGGTGACAGTCGCAGCATTATGCCGATTATCAAGCCGCCGCGTCCGGCCCACCTCAAGCTGGAGCAGTGCTACCCGGCGGTGATCGGTACGCTCTACCCGGAACTGGCACAACCCGCCAACAGTCGCTCCCGCAAGAGCAGTAAAGCTACTTCCCAGTCCCAGCCCAGCGATGCGGAGGACGAAACCGAACCCGCAGCGCCCGAGATAAATGGGGATGGTAAAGCGGCGACACCATCGCGGCCCCTCGCCAATCCGCCTAAAGATCCGGCCGAGGCCGAGCGCCGTTTCTTTGCCCGCTATGGCGATATTATCGGGGGTGAGGAGTGGAACGATGTGCAGCGCTACCTGGGCAGTCTGCAACCCCGGCCAACCAGCGTTGAGGAGTGGATCAGCGTGGCCGAGGCAGTGCGTGACCGTTCACGCGATGCGTCGTCATCGGTAGCTGCGGCGTGAGGCAAGGTTATCGGTGATAGGGACGCGCTTCCGTGCGTCCGTTGCCGATCTGGTTGCAGAATACTAGTTGTAGGGACGCGCAGAAGCGCGTCCGTTGCCTGTCCGGTTGGATCATCCGGCTCATCAGGGTGCCCACGCCAGGCCCGAGTCGGCGTCAAGGCGCATATCGCGGGTAATCTGGCGGGGCCGGGTAGTGCGCAGGGTGCCATTTTCGCCGACTTCAACGTTGGCGACCCACAACTCAAACCCGCTCTTGCCGGGAGGGATTGCCAGGAACGCCAGCAGTTGTCCGTCTGGCGAGAAGATCGGTGCGCGGGCGGTGCCCTGGTCGGTCAGCCGGCGGGGAGTAGCATTGCTGCCCTCGGTAGCATTCGCCGGCAGCACCCAGATATCCGTCCGGGCTTCGTCACGCGCGGCGAAGGCCAGCCAGCTTCCGTCCGGTGAAAACGCCGGATCGTATGCCGGTATCGGCGCACCGGGGAAGGGCGCGCTGACCCCGCTGCTGAGCGCCAGTCGGTAGAGTTGCGGTTCGCTTTCGCCGCTAATCCCGATATGGGTATAGACCAGCATCGAGCCGGAGTCATCGTATACCATCGGTCCCACATGGGCGTTGTCATCAGTATAGAGTTGCTGCCGTCTGCCCCCGGCGGCCGGGAGCGTATAGAGGTCCAGGGTATATTCAAACGCCGGGGAGCCGGTTGGTGGCCCATACTGTGCCGCCATAGCAATCCGTCGGCCATCGGGCGACCAGGTTGGGTAGAAGGCCCACTGGCTCGTGTAGACCCGCTCGTGGCTATGTGAAACTGCCGATGATCGGTTCGCGGTGAGGCGGTCTACAAATGCCCCCTGCACGTCGGCCAGCAGCACGTCGCTGTAGCTTTCGCCGCGCTCCACATACGCAATCTGCGTGCCGTTGGGCGACCAGGCCGGTTGCCAGGCGTCGCCCTCGCCCAGCAGCGGACGCCCTTCGTGCTCCTCCCACAGCCAGACGGTTCCGCGTCGTACAAAGAGTAGCCGTCCGGGCAGGGCTTCGCCCTGCACCGGCTCCGCTTCCAGGACCGCTTCTTCCTGCCGGGCTACGCCAACCAGTTCCGGCGCAGCGGAGCGCTCAACCGGCTCGCTGCAGGCAATCAGCGCCGGCAGCAGCAGAAGCAGGAGGAGTGCTCGAATGTGTGTAATGTTTGGCATAATACTATCGTATCGTATCGTATCGTAAAGAACAGAGAACAAACGTGTAACGTTCATCGTCCGGCAACTATGTGAGTTACTTCCTTAATTTACACGAGTTACGCGGTGCGCGTTCAAACCAGGCGTTGTCTGGATGAACGGCCCGATTCGCCTGCGGCAGCGTGGTACGTGATCTGTCTTTTTCACGAAAATTTTGCACTTTGTGCAAAATTTTCGTGAAAAAGGATGGAAGCTTCCATCCTGCCGGAGGCGAAATGTCCTTTCGGGTCAGTGACCGCGTAACTCGTGTAATTTACACGAGTTACGCAGTTGATATGCAAACCGGACGTTTCACCCGATGGAAGCCCGATTCGTCTCCGGCAGCATGGTACGTGATCCGTCTTTTTCACAGAAAATTTGCATCTTGTGCAAATTTTCTGTGAAAAAGACGGGGATCTTCCGTCCTGGCGGAGGCGATAACCCCCGCCAAACGCGGGATCGCCTGATACATGTCAGCATTGGCAGGTTCACGGGTTTCGCTCATTTCGTGTTGTTCGTGGTCCAAATACCCACCGCGTAACTCGTGTAAATTACAAACCGCCGACACGATCAGGCACCGGCTCAATCGTTGCGCTGAGCAGGTCGCTGGACAGATCCGCCGGTATGAGGGCGCGCAGGGCTCCCGGCACAACATCAAATGTCATCGGGGTTTGCCCAAAATTCTCCCCGTCAATCTGGACCGGCAGCACCGGATGGGCCGTCACCTTAATTGTACGGGCGCGGTAATACTCTATGTCGGGATTGGGCAGATGCACGTAGCGCTGCGCCAGGATTGACAGCGCATGGTACAACGCACTAACGACATTATCCCCCTTGATGACGCAGACATCGAGCATGCCATCGTCGATGCGGGCGCGATGAGTGATGCGGACCACCCCGCCGTAGAGTTGACTGTTACCGATGACCACCATCAACACGCGTCCCTTTACCGTTTTTCCATCCAATTGCAAGAGCAGACGTGCGCCACGAAACCGCAGCGCCAGGCGAAACCCCCGCAGCACAAAGGCCAGCATGCCCAGGCGGCGCTTCTCGGTAAACTGGACTTTAGCAGTAACCGCCGCGTCAAGGCCAATCCCGGTCATCAGCAGGAAGTAGCGCCCATTGGCGCAGCCTAGATCAATCGTGCGTGTCTGAGCATCAAGCAGGGCAATGGCGGCGGCCTGTGGCTGGAGCGGTAGCTTCAACTCGCGGATCCAGACATTGGTTGTGCCAAGCGGG
The DNA here is from genome assembly GCA_034437035.1 of Chloroflexaceae bacterium. Lineage (GTDB taxonomy): Bacteria > Chloroflexota > Chloroflexia > Chloroflexales > Chloroflexaceae > CAKZQX01. The sequence goes on along the minus strand of DAOTUI010000115.1, from coordinate 27,077 downwards.
AGCGCCCCTAATGCCGTTGGACTGCCGACCATTCCATTGCCGACCATACCATTGATGACCTCGTTGATGGTCCCATCGCCCCCGGCGGCCAGTACAACTTCGTGCTGCTGTTCAACCGCTATCCGCGCCAGGCGGGTGGCATCATCCGGCCCACTGGTCGGCTGCAAGTCAACCTCCCACCCGCGTTCTCTCCAGACATCTGCAGCGGCTTGCATCTGCTGTTCCGGCGACTCGGTCTGACCGGCCGTCGGGTTAAAAATAATCGTTGCGCGCATAACAGATCACATCCTTGCGAAACCTCAGTAAATTCCTCTCCCATTTCCAGTGTATTGGAAGGGTACGCTGCCGATGCCATTCTGCGTAACCCGTTCAGTATACCATGGTTGTTCAGTCCGGATGCTGGTATAATCTACAGTCCCGCTGAATGTGGAAGAAGCGGCGTGCTCCCGAATGCATGCGCCGCTTCGCACCGTTCCGGATGAACTCGGAGGAACGCATAATGCCGCCCAAGACCCATAAGACCGCCGTTGTGATCATTCCACCGGAGACGGTCTGGCCGCCGATTCAGGCAATCCGGCAGCAGCATGACCGGCAGGTGCGCCGCTGGATGCCGCATATCACACTGCTCTACCCGTTTCGGCCCCGCGATGCATTTGCAACAGTTGCCCCCGCCCTGGAGCAGGTCTGCGCGGGTATGTCGCCGTTTTCGGTGACGCTGGCGCAGTTTCAGACCTTTCCCCAGGCGCGGGGACGCTACACCCTCTGGCTGGCTCCCGAACCGGCGGCGGTGCTGGTAGAACTGCAGACCGCGCTCCGGCAGGTTGTCCCCGACTGCGATGAAACCCGGCGCTTCCGGCATGGCTTCACCCCGCACCTGAGTGTCGGCCAGGTCCACGGACGTGATACGATGTTGCACCTGGTTGTCGCTTTACAAAACGACTGGAGCCCGGTACAGTTTACTGTAGCGGATGTCTGTTTGATCTGGCGGAACGATCCACCCGATGATATTTTTCGGGTGGCGCAACGGTTGCCGCTGGGATCGGCTTGAATTGGCGAGGGAAGTCGTGACAGGAAAGCATGTGCTGGTGACGGGAGCGACAGGTTATGTTGGCGGGCGTCTGGTGCCGCGTCTACTGGAGGCGGGCCACCGGGTGCGCTGTATGACGCGCGATACCGCCCGGTTGCAGGGACGCGCATGGCAGGGACAGGTTGAACTGGTGGCGGGGGATGTGTTGCAGCCCGAAACGCTGCCGCCGGCGATGGCCGGGATCGAGGTGGCCTACTATCTGATCCACAGCATGGGTGGTGGGCAGGGTTTTCATGAGCGCGATCTGGTTGCGGCGCGCAACTTTGCCCAGGCTGCGCAGGACGCCGGGGTGCAGCGGATTGTCTACCTGGGCGGGCTGGGGGACTCAAATACGGAACTCTCGCCCCATCTGCGCTCGCGCCAGCAGACCGGGGAGGCGTTGCGTACGACCGATGTGCCGGTGACAGAGTTGCGCGCGGCGGTGATCGTTGGATCGGGCAGCCTCTCCTTTGAACTGGTGCGCTACCTGACCGAGCGACTGCCGGTGATGATCTGCCCGCGCTGGGTTTTTACCCGTATCCAGCCGATCAGTATTCGCAATGTGCTGGACTACCTGGTTGCCGCGCTGGAGACGCCCGACAGTAGCGGGCAGATTATCGAGATTGGCGGCGCGGATGTGCTGACCTACAGCGCAATGATGACCGGCTATGCCGAGGCGCGCGGTCTCAAACGGAAGCTGCTGCCGGTGTCCTTCCTGACGCCGCGCCTCTCCTCATACTGGCTGCATCTGGTGACGCCCATTCCGGCCAATATTGCCCGTCCCCTGATTGATGGCTTGCATAACGAGGTGATTGTACGTAGCGATGATGCCCGGCGTATCTTTCCGCAGATCGAGCCGCTGGACTATGCAACAGCGGTGCAACTGGCGCTGGAGCGGTTGGATAGCGCACAGATCGAAACCACCTGGAGCGATGCACTGGTCAGCAGCCAGGGCGATCTGCCGCCGGTGTTGCTGACCAGCCGGGAGGGCATGATTGTGGAGCGGCGACAACAGACGGTCGCGGCTTCGGCGGATACGCTTTACGGGATCTTTGCCGGGCTGGGGGGCGAGCATGGCTGGCTGCATATGAACTGGGCCTGGCATCTGCGGGGCGGGATGGACCGGCTGGTTGGCGGCGTCGGGTTGCGCCGTGGGCGGCGTGACCCGGACGAGGTGCGGGTGGGGGATGCGCTGGACTTCTGGCGAGTGGAGGCGGTCGAGCCGGGGCGCTGGTTACGGCTGCGCGCCGAAATGAAGCTGCCGGGGCAGGCCTGGCTGGAGTTCGAGACCCACCCGCAGCCCGAGAATCAGACGCTGCTGGTGCAGACGGCCTGCTTTGCGCCGAAGGGGCTGCTGGGACAGCTTTACTGGTATGGTTTTTATCCCTTCCATCGGCCTGTCTTTCGCGGGATGATCCGCGCCATTGCTGAACGCGCCGAGCGGATCGAGCGGGTTGGCTTGCGGCGATGAGTTCTGAGTTTTGAGTTCTGAGTTCTGGATTTTTATGTCGAAATACACGCGTGTTTTTGTGTTGTTTACGGCGGCCTATTTTCTCTCCTACTTCTTTCGCTCGGCCAATGCCGTCATCGCGCCCGACCTGACGCGCGCGCTGTCGCTCAGGGCCGCCGACCTGGGGCTGATGACCAGCCTTTTCTTTGCCGCCTTCGCGCTCTCGCAGATACCGCTCGGCATCGGGTTGGACCGCTGGGGGCCGCGCTGGGTGACGCCGGGACTGATGCTGGTCGGGGGCGGTCGGCAGCCTGATCTTTGCGGTGGCCCCCACGTTTGGGCTGCCGGCGCTGGGGCGTGCTCTGATTGGCGTGGGCATGGCGGGTGTCCTGATGGGCTCAAAGCCTTTAGCCAGTGGTTCCCGCCGCACCGCTTTGCCACCGTTTCGGCGCTGCTGGTGGGCATTGGCGCATCCGGTGCATTGGTGGCCGCCTCGCCGCTGGCCTGGTTGAACCGGGTCATTGGCTGGCGCGCCGTGTTTGTGACTGGCGCGGTGGTAACGGCGGCGATTGCGCCGGCAATTATGGCCTGGACACGCAACACTCCACCGGAGGTGCCCTGGAAGCCGGGGGCACCCGATCTGCGCGGGCTGCGGCGGGTCTTCAGTGATGGGCGCTTCTGGCGCATCGCGCCGCTCAACTTTTTTATGACCGGATCGCTACTGGCGTTCCAGGGGCTCTGGGCCGGGCCGTATCTGTTTGATGTCCTGGGCCTGAGCGAGATTGCGGCGGGCAATATCCTGCTGCTGCTCACGCCGCCGGCGGCACTGGTCAGCCTGACCTATCTGCTGTTCGGGGTCACGGGGGGCTTCAGTCTGATGCTGCTGGCGCATGCCCGGCATATCTTCCCGCCAACGATGACCGGGCAGGCGGTCACGGCGGTCAATCTCTTTGGCATCGGTGGGACATTTCTGCTCCAGTGGTGGATGAGCCTGATCATCGGGGCCTTTCCGGTTGATGCCGCCGGGCACTACCCGCCCCTGGCCTACACCGCTGCGTTACTGGTCACGGGTGTGGGCACCGGCGCGGCGCTGGTCTGGTACCTGCCGCTGGCCCGGCAGCGCGAGCCGGCTGAAGCATATGCGGCGGATCAGGTTCCCGCCGAGCGGCGTTAGCCCTGACTACCCCAACAATGTCGCGGCCCAGGCTGCATCCGCCTCCGTCAGCGGCGGATCGGGTGGCTGCCGATAGTCCACGCCCAGATCGTAGCCGGCGTTGTCATACAGTGTATGCAACACCTGGTTGAGGGGCAATTGCGGCTCCGGCTCGCCAGGCTGCAGCGGAATGGAGAGCGCGGGGATCGGGTCGCGTACGCGAAAGAGCAGCACCTCGGCGGTGGGGCGCTGGGGTGCGCGACTGATCACCATGCGATAGTCACCCGGTGCAGTACCCGGCGGCAGGCGCAGCGGCAGCGGCGGACCGGTTCGCAGCAGATCGATCTCCACCAGGTGGCTGGCACTGGCAAGCAGACGCAACCGCTTACGCTCATAGGCCAGCCGGCCCGCGCCCGGCAGTTTATTTGTTGGCGAGAGCAGTTCGATCACAGTGATAACTGCGCCGGTAGCAACTTCGCGGATCTCGAGGAAGCGCTCGACTACCTCCTCCGGCATAGGCAGTTCGGCGGTGAGGGTCGTGGTCTGCTGAAGCGGCGCGGCTGTCGGGGGCGGTACATCGTCGGCGGCCACCAGCAGCACATCCGGTTTGCCCGCAAACGGCTCGGTGTCGAGCAGTGCCAGGTAGGTGCGGCGCTCAATCGCTACCCGGTAGCGCGGGCGCAACAGCGCACTCAGATATTGCTGGATCGCCACGATCAACCCCGCGTGGACCTCCTCCCAGAGGCCCGGACGCTCAAGGTAGGGGTCCATTCCGGGAAATGGTGTAGGCATAGTGTTCCTCTCCCTGCTGCAGAACGAATGGTAGTACTACAACGAGAATTTATTGAAATCTTGCGTGCCGAAGCCACAGAGCAAGCTGATTAGTCCATCCGATGTTGGTCATCTCTGCGCCCTCTGCGTCTCTACGGTGAGAAAAATCTCGTTGTCGTAGTAGTGACGGGTGTTGCGTGTCGTCTCCCCCATTATACCCGGATAGTATTCACAAACACGACTTACGCGGTCGTTGACCAGGCAGGCGTCTGCCTGGTCAAACGGCCCGATTCGCCTCCGGCAGGGTGGAAGATTCCATGCTTTTTCACAAAAATGTTGCACGAAGTGCAACATTTTTGTGAAAAAGATAAAAAGTGTACCATGCTGCCGCAGGCGATTCTGCCGTTCACCGGGTAAAACGCCCGGTTTGATGAACGACCGCGTAACGCGTGTCACAAACATTTGCGAGAGCTGCTCGACTGTGGTATACTCCCGTTTGTACAAAAAATAGTGTGGTCCCCGATAGCTCAACGGTAGAGCGGCTGACTGTTAATCAGTAGGTTCCAGGTTCGAATCCTGGTCGGGGAGCCAGCGTAGCAGCATTTCCCCGTGGGTCTTCGGTTTTACGAAGGGTGCCGGCGGGGAAATTTGCATGTTCGGGGTAGGAATCTGCTGCCCGCATCAACCAGGAGGAGGCAGTGCATGGCCGCCACCATTGCGGTAGACGACCTGATTATGCAGATGGACGCCGGCGGTGCTCCGGTGCGTATGGAGTATGTGTGTGGTCGGTTGAAGTGGGAGGCCAGCCCCGCCAGTCGCCATCAGCGCCTGGTTGACCGTATTCGCGCAACGCTCCAGCCGCATCCCGGCACTGGTTCCCCGTGTGTGTGCGACTCGCTGGCGGATGTGCTGATCCGCTTTAACGATCCGGATCAGTCGCTCAAGCGTCCCGATATTGCTATCTTCTGCACGGTGCAACCCGATCAGGATACGGCCCCGACCAGCATTCCCGAGGCGGTGATTGAGGTGCTGAGTATGGGCTACGAAGAGAAAGACCTCGGACCGGACGGTGTGCCATTCTACATCGCCAATGGCGTGCGTGATGTGCTGGTGGTAGACCCACGCAACCAGCGGGTACGCCACTACCAGCCCGCAGTGCCCGATCAGGTTTACTCGTTGCCGCATACGTTTGATCTGGCGTGTGGGTGTCAGGTGACGCTTCCGGGGTAGTTCATCAGAATAACCGTGACGATATCCATTATTGAACGAGCGACCGCATAAATCATGTTGTAAGGATGTCAAAACCGCCCTGTATGCTCAGGCGTAGGTTACGAGGAAAAGCCGATGCCCACGGTTACGGTTGACGACATTCAGATCTATTACGAATGCACCGGGGTCGGGCCGCCGGTCTTCCTGATCCACGGCCTGGGTAGCAGCACGCGGGATTGGGCGGCCCAGGTGGCGGCGCTTGCGCCGACATTCCAGATCATCACCGCCGACCTGCGCGGGCACGGGCGCTCGGCGAAGCCCCGCGAACGCTACCGCATGGCGCGCTTCGCCGACGACATGGCCGGGCTGCTGCGTGCGCTTGATGCTACACCGGCGCATGTGGTTGGGCTCTCGCTCGGTGGGATGGTGGCCTTTGAACTGGCGCTGAACTTCTCGGATCAGGTGCGTTCACTGGTGATTATCAATAGCGGGCCGGAAGTGCCGGTTCCCACGCTCCGTGAGCGGCTCCGGCTTATCGGCGTGTATCTGTGGCGGGTGGCGGTGGTACGTCTGGGCGGGATGCGCCGGATGGGGGCGACCCTCGCCTGGCACCTCCTGCCGGACCCTGAACAGGTGGCCCTCCGACGGACATTCATCGACCGCTGGGCTGAGAATGACCCGCACGCCTATCTCTCAGCACTGCGCGCAATTGGTGGCTGGAATGTGACTGCGCGCCTGACCGAGCTGAACTGCCCAACGCTGGTGGTTGCTGCGGAGGATGACTATACCTCCGTGGTCTTTAAGCAGGACTATACCGCGCGCATCCCGCAGGCGGAGCTGGTCGTCATGCCGGGGTCGCGGCACCTGACCCCGCTTGATCGCCCGGATGAAATCAATGCTGCCATGCTGCCGTTTCTCCAGAAGGTAGGATAAGTACTAACGCTATAGTGATCTGCTGTGGGTTTCGTTGCCATAAGTACCAGCACTATCCATAGGATAGGTGTATCCATAATCGGGTGGTGTTGCTCGACATCACCTGGTCCGTCGGGGTACGCGTGATGGTCTGCAGGTAGTAGAGCAGCGCGGTCTTGCCGCTGCGCCGGGGACCAATGAGCACCGCGTTTTGCAGCGGCGGCTGCCGGATCTGCTGAAACAGCCGCCGGATAATCGGTTCCCGCCCGAAGAAGCGGTACGGGTGAAGGATCGGCGACCCAACGGTGAAGGGGACGGGTGTTTCGGATGGCAGTAGGGCGTCCGGCTTGCCCTTGTGATCAGGTTGTGTCATGGAATTTTTTCAAAAGGTGTACTGCCTGTCGTCACTCTTTTCAGAGTGGCAGACTGGTTGCATCCTCTGTGGTTTCATTTACCAACTGAAGAAACCGCTCAAGCCGGGAAATAATCACATGACAATCAGTGCTGCCCTGTAATTGACGGTGTAAATTGTTCAACACTTCTTTAATAAGTTGCTCTCGCAGATCAGATTTGACAATATCATTGTCTGAGAGCAACCCACGGTTACTCAAATACAGGACTTACGCAGTCACTCGTTTGGAAGCAGATATCGCCTCCGGCAGGGCGAAACTGGACATCCTTGTTCACGGAAATTTGGCTCTGTGAGCCAAATTTCCGTGAAAAAGATACAAAAGTACCATGCTGCCGCAGGCGAATCCGGATTCCATCTGGTGAAACGTCCGGTTTGCATGTCAACCGCGTAACTCGTGTCAAATAACCACATGCAAACAGGTGATAGTTTTCAACACATACAAGTGGCGACAACTGCTGTTGTATAGCCGGCACTTTGAGATATGTTACAAGTGCTCTGTTAAAGGTGACAAGTAGTACGTTCTGGTGCGTCAACGTAGCTAGATAATTGGCGCGCAGAATTGCCATTGTTGTTTTACCACTGCCTGCGGTGCCAAGCACAACGGTGTGACCCTGCTCAGGAAGATTGACAATCTCGTGCTGGCGGCCTTTTGGTTCTGGTAGAGACATTGCCTGCAAGTAACCTTCTGAGTTATCAAACCTTTGTTTTAGTATACCACACGATATTGAACGGGGGTTCCTCCTTGATGAACCGAAATCGGTAGAGTATCGCATCATCCACATGTTCTGATTATCAGCGGCGAAGTTCTGATAAGATAAAGCCAGTGATCGGGCACCTGAGTCACAATGTGTATCCGCGTAATCCTGGCAAGGTATTGCATCAGCGCACGTGGCAGCCGCCACCCCCGATTGTACAAACATCCTGTACATCCGTTATAATGGCAGAAACCCGTGTGTTACAATTCGTCCGGTGGCTTCCCGGTTCGATCCTGCCGGACCGCCGTGTGCTGGAGCAGCGAGAACCAGGCGCTTCCTATCCGGGAAGTTGTTTGTTCTCTGTTCTCCCGTTCTCTGTTCTCAGTTTGTTCTGTTGGAGAGGGGCTGCCATACTATGCCAATGGGGAATATTCAGAAGCAGAAGTTCCAGACCTGGTTGACGGCCAATGTGCCCAACTACCCGATGCCCTGCTCGGTCTGTGGACGGGCCACCTGGGACGCCGGCGAGATCGTCGATACCAGCGGTGTGAGTGGCGTGCTTGCGCCGATGGTGCAATTGGTCTGCCGGACCTGCGGAAATGTGCTCCTCTTTGATGCCAAAAAAACCGGCGTTGTGTAGACATTTATGTGCTACATAGCGCTTACGCCCAACCCTTGATAATTCGTGAGCTATTCTAAGTTGTAAAGGAGCGGTTCCATGAGCGAACACACCTATAAAATGGTTGAACTGGTTGGTTCCTCAAAGGAGAGCAGTGACGATGCCATCAGGAATGCCGTTGCCAGGGCTGGGGAGAGCATTAAACATATGCGCTGGTTTCAGGTGGTGGAAATCCGGGGCTATATCGACGATGGCAATGTCGCCTACTGGCAGGTGACCATTAAAGTCGGCTTCACAGTCGGGGAGTGATTGTGGCTCCCGTAGAACAACTGATGCCGGGGCATGCATTCCACGGTTGCCGTCGCGTCGCTGTCCTGATATTTTCTTCCCGGCGCTGTGGCCTGAATGCGTCTACGCCTGCATACCATTCCTTTCCTCTTTCCCGTTCTGGCGCGTTCTGCCATGTTGTGCTGCGTTGTCATCCACATAGTCAGGGGTGTTGAACCGCTGTTCATGTCGTTTAATTCCACCCCTGTATGCGCTGCATTCGACTAAAGTGCAGGCGCATGCTGTTGACGCTTACCGTTCCTGATGCTACAATTGCCGCCGCATGCTACTATGTATAACCGGCGGTTACAGATGATAGATGTGCTGAGTGGGAAACGCGTTATCCTGGGTGTCTGTGGCAGTATTGCGGCCTACAAGGTGGCCGAACTGGCACGCAACCTGACGCTGGCGGGCGCACTGGTCGATGTGATCCTCACCGAGGCGGCCGGGCGCTTTGTCGGCACGGCGACCTTTCAGGCCGTGACGGGTCGCCCGGTCTTAACCGATATGTGGGATCTGCCCGAAGATGGCGTGGTCGGCCATGTCTCCCTGGGCGTGGATGCCGATGTTGTGGTGATTGCGCCCGCCACGGCGAATACTATCGCCCGGCTGGCGGTGGGTATCGCCGATGATCTGCTGACTACGACGGTGCTGGTGACGCAGGCTCCTATTCTCTGCGCCCCGGCAATGAATCCCAATATGTATGGGGCGGCAGTGACGCAGGGAAATATTGCTACGCTCCAGCGGCGCGGGTTTACCATCCTGGAGCCGGAGGTGGGGCGTATGGCCGAGCCGATGGTCGGCAAAGGGCGTCTGCCGGAGGTCGCCACTATTGAGGGGGAGTTGCGCGCGCTGCTGGGGCAACATAGTGGGCCGTTGCGTGGCCGGAAGCTGGTCGTCACCGCCGGTGGCACACACGAGCCAATCGATCCGGTACGCTTTGTGGGCAACCGTTCCTCCGGGTTGATGGGCTATGCGCTGGCCGCTACTGCCCGCGACCTGGGTGCAACGGTAACACTGATTACCGGCCCAACCGCGCTGACTCCGCCACCGGCGGTGGCGCTCGTCCGGGTTGAAACCGCCCTGGAGATGCGCGACGCGGTGCATGCCGCATGCCAGGATGCCGAGATCCTGGTGATGAATGCCGCGGTTGCCGACTATCGCCCGGCAGACGTGGTTGAGCAGAAAATGAAGAAGAGCGATGCGGGTCTGCTGCTTCAGCTTGTCCCCAACCCGGATATCCTGGGTGAACTGGCGCAGCGACGAGATCTGTTTAAGGTGGGGTTTGCCGCTGAAACACAGGATCTGGTGGAGAATGCGACCGCCAAGTTGACCCGCAAAGGTCTCAATATGATTGTTGCCAATGATGCCACGGCCAGTATCGGTCAGGCCGAGATTCAGGTGACGCTGCTGGATGCGAACGGCACAGTGACACCGCTGGAGCGTCAACCCAAGCAGCAGGCGGCAGCGGCAGTTATGGCGGCAATTGTTGAACGTTATCTGGCTTTTAATCAGGACCGGTAGTGCGGAAGGGAGTGCCTGGCGGTGCTCTGTCCTGTGTTATGTGTCCTTATCAATATCAATATTATATGGCTTCTGATAGACAAAAACAAACACGCGTTACTGGAAATCAAGAACGACGGCGCACCGAAAATCGGGATGCGATTACGCAGGTCGGTCAGGCATTGCAGGATCTGGGTAAGCTGACGCAGCGGTTGCCCGCCGGCCAGCGCCGGCAGCAGGCGCGTTCAACCACGCGCTCGAGTCCGGCACCGTCACGCGAGCATATCGCGGCGCTGCTTGATGTGCTGAGGAATCCGCAAGACCCCAACCATAACCGGGTTATGGAGGAGTTGGCGCAGATCGGCACGCCGGTTATCCCGGCATTGAGCGATATGCTCAACCCGCAGCATCCCTGGCCGGTGGCCTACCGGGCCGCCGATGTGCTGGGGCGCATCGGGAGTGGGCGCGCGACCGGGCCGTTGATCCAGGCACTACGCCATCCCAACAGCAATGTTCGCTGGAGCGCCGTTCATGCGCTGGCCCAGATTGGCGATCTGCGGGCGCTGATGGAACTCCGGCGCGTTGCTCAGGAAGATCAGGGCAAGACCAGTTGGGGCGAGTCGCTGGCGGAGTCGGCCCAGAGTGTGCTGGATCAGATGCGCACTCAGAGCATGTGGGGCCAGAGTCTGGAACTGGTCAAGACGGCAATTACCAGTGTGCTGATGATCCTCGCGCTGATCCTGGCCTTCAGTGTCATTACAACCTTGCAGAACGAGTTAAACCGCATCGATAATGCCGCGGCGGGGAATGTTCCCGCCGTTGCCGCGGACGCAAATGTACGCACGCCACTGCCGACTGAGACCCTCGATCCGACCGCTGTCCCGGCTGTTGCATTGGGCCCCGATGCCGCTGCGCCGGAGGGAGAAGGAGCCCCGCCACCGGAACCCTCCAGCACGCCCACACCCGCCCAGAGCGGTGAACTTACCGGGCGCGTGCTTCAGGCGGCCAATGTGCGCCCCTTTCCCAGCGTCAACAACCAGCCGATCGGGTCGCTCAAACTGAACGATCAGATTATTTTCCTTGGACGTACCCCCGACAGCCAGTGGTACCGCATCCGCCTGGAGGGGCGTTCGCCAAATGCGACGATTAACAATCCCGACGGCAGCGAGTCGGGCTGGATCTACTACAATCTGGTCACGGAACCCGATGGCAATGTTCCAATTGAGGAACTGGCCTCGCCTACACCCACGTCGGCACCGTAGGGTACCGGCGAGGGTTGGGGCAGGGTATGGGTGTGGGCCGGATTCTCCGCGAGCGTCAACAGCAGGTGGCTGCCTTCCGGCGTCACGGCGGGATCGGGGCGCTGCTGCATATGCTGTCGGGACTGCTGGGGGCCATGCTCCTGGGAGCGCTGCTGATCCTGCTGGTCTACCAGATTCCTGCCACGCATGCTGTCGATATCGGCGGCTATGATGCCGCCTATGTACAGGGCTTCCACGATGCGCAGTTTGCCGCCACGCCAACCGGCATGCCGCCCTACCTCGCAGGTTCCGACGGCAGTGCCCGCTGGAGTCGTGATCGCTCCTTCCTGCTCTTTCCCCAGGCCGGACTGCCGGGCCATGTCACCCTGCGGATGCGGGGTTGGCGCACCGAGGGAGTATCACCACTCACGGTTGAAGTCTGGCTCAACGGGCGGGAATTGCTGGGAACTGTTCAAACCGGTCAGGCATGGGCCGAGTATGACTTCCCGATCCGGGGCGGGCTGCTCAAGGCCAACGATATTTTTCTCGAACTACGCTCCCCAACGACGCGCCTCGCCGGTGAAGAACGCCCGGTCGGCGTGCTGCTGGATCAGGCAACCTACCGGGTGCGCGCCGGACCGGACGGCCTGATTCGGCCCTACCCGGCGCAGGTCGCCTATGGCGCGCTGGCAACCGGATTACTCTGGCTGCTGATCGCAAGAACAAAGAACAAAGAACAGAGAACAAACCGGCGGAGGCAGCGCATCTGGTTTTTTGTTCTCTGTTTTCTGTTGACGTTGTTCTTCCTGGTTCTCTACCGGCTCCAGCCACCATTCTATCCCTACCCGCTACGCCGATTGCTGCCCGGTATCAATCTGCTGCTGGCGGCGTTGCTGGGATTGCGCTATGGGCCGGCGTTGATCATGCGTGTCCCGGTCCTGCCGGATCTGCTGGTTCCGGCCGGGGTGCTGCTCTGGCTGGGAGTGCTGCTGCTAGTAGCGCGGAATCATCTGACGCTCTCGGTGCCGGGGGTGGAGAATGACTTCCGCGTCTTTGCTACACGCACCGCTAGCCTGGCGGAGGTCTTTCGCGCTGACGGCTTTTACAACCTGGGCTATCCGCTGCTGCTCTGGCTGGTACAGCCCCTGACCGCCAATAATCCCTTTCTGGCGGCCCGGCTGATCGCGGCGCTGAGCGGAGCCGTGCTGCTGCCGGCGGGCTCCTGGCTGGCGCGCAGTCTGCCGGCGCGGGTCGAGCCGTTGCGGGAACGGCAACTACATCGCCTGAGCGGGGTGTTGGCACTGCTGATCCTGGCCCTGAGCCCGCTGGTAGTGCAGCATGCGCTCTACGTCGGCAGCGATATGCCCTTTGCCGCGCTGACTACGCTGGCCCTGGCGCTGCTGGTTGCCGCCCCCGAACCGGCACCGGATGTCGGCAGGCGGCACAACCCGCTCCGGCGGACGTTAGTCCGGGGGTTTCTAGCGGGGTTGGCGGCAGGATGCGCGTTCCTGGTGCGTCACCTGGGACTGCTGCTGCTACCCTGGGGTCTGCTCGCCAGTCTGCTGCTGATCGGGCGAAGCGGACATCGCGCCGGGCCTGGCGCAGCCCAGTTCTGCCGGTTGAGCCGTTACGCGCTACCGCTGGCCTTCCTGCTCGGCTTCCTGCTGGCAGCGCTGCCCCAACTGGTCGTGAATGTGACGCAGACCGGGCAACCGCTCTACAACCAGCAGGCCAAAAATATCTGGCTGGCGGTGTACGGCAATATTGACTGGGGGCGCTGGGACGAGGTGCCCAACTCGATCCCACTGACGGAGATTGTGCTGCGCGATCCGGGGCGCTTCCTGGGCAACTGGTGGGCCAATCTGCGCAGCTTTGTCGGCACGGGAGCCGAGGATACCGGCGAGTTTGGACGGGCGATTCAACTGCGGATGCTGGGCTGGCCCGCGAACTGGCTGGCGGTCGCGGGGTTGCTGCTCTGGATTGGGCAGTTGGTGGTTGGCGATTGGCGCTGGAAGCAAATGCGTCTCCGGGCGTTAGTCGCCACACCGCAGGTGCTGCTCCTGCTCTTTGTCGGATTGTATGTCCTGGCAGTGAGCATGGCCTTTATCCTGCCGCGCTTCTTTCTGCCGTTAGCGCCGATCTACGCCGCCGCCGCCGCCGGGCTGATTGTGTGGGTGGTCGGCAACGACGGACGAAGGACGGAGGACGGAGGACGGAGGACGGAGGACGGAGGACGAACGACGAACGCATACTTCAAAACTCTGGTCGTAGGTTTCATGTTGCTGGTGCTGTTGTGGGGTGGATTTGGCATCGGTGCGCGCTATGTGCTGGAGCAGCAACCGGCGGACGAAGTTGCGGCGCTCCGGATGGTCCAGACCACGCTGCCGCCGGATGCGCTTTTGCTGGCGCATGTTCCCGCTGATGTACCGCTGGCGAAATATTCGGCAATTGCGCACCGGGTTGTGCCCTGGCCGGATGCACTTGACGATAGCGCGGCGCCGGCGCCGGCGGCGGAACAGGGTGTCGCCTACCTGCTCTGGGATGAAAGTCTGGGAGTGCCCGCGCTGCCCGATCCGGACGCGGCCCGCGTTGCGGTGGCGGGGGGCTATGGGCTTTACCAGTTGACGCTGCCCTGATTATGCGAGGAGTGCCATGGCCGAGGGATTGACCTGCCGGCAACAACAACAGAAACCGTATACCCGCTCCTGGAAGCAGCCACGGGTGATTATCGCCTGGCATGCGCTGCTCCAGCGGCGGCATGCGCTGCTGCTTGCCGGTTTGATGCTGCTGGGGCTGGCGCTCCGCCTCTGGTTTCTGTCGGTCAACGCGCTTGATCCGCGCTTCTCCATGGCGGACGACGGCGACTACTACTACCGTGCGCAGCGCTTTGCGATCACCGGCCAGTATATCGACGACTTCTGGCTGATTCGTCCGCCGCTGCATGTGTTCCTGTTTGCCCTGCTGCTGCGTATCAGCATCATCCTGGGCGATCTGACCATGGGTCTGGCGCTGATCCGGGCGGTGCAGATTGGCCTGTTCCTGCTGACCATTCCGGTGGGTTATGACCTGGCACGGCGGCTGTTCAATCCACGCGCCGGGCTGATCTTTGCCACCCTGCTGACCGTCTGGTATCCGCTGATTGAGCTGCCGATCCATACCTTTAGCGAGCCGCTCTTCTTTGTCATGTTTATGCTGCACCTCTGGCTGCTGTTGCGCTGGCGGGATGCCCGGCACCGGCGCTGGCTGGTGGGCGCGGGGCTGGCACTGGGACTGGCGGCGCTGACCCGCTCCCCGGCGCTCTATGCGACAACGTTTGTGCTCGGCTGGCTGGCGCTGGTGACGCTGTTTGAACGGATGGAACCGGGTGAACAGACCGTACCCTGGCAGCATACCTTACGTGCGTGGCTGGATCAACTCCGCAACCCGCATTTCCTCGGATTGACGGCGCGGCGCTGGGCGGTTTTCCTGGTGGCGTTTGTGCTGGTGGTCGGTCCCTGGACCTTCCGCAACTATGTGGTCTACGAGCGCTTTATCCCGATTGATACGCTGGGGCCACCCAATCTCTGGCTAGATCTGCTGCCCAATCGCCGCGAGAATATCGCGCTACTCCAGACCATGCCCCAGGCCGACCGACAGGCGTTTGCGGTGGGTGAACTGAAGCACATCCTGAGTGATGATCCGCTGCGGCTCCGGCAGAATGCCTGGCCCAACTTTCAGCATATCTGGAAGGCGCAGTTTGTTGAGGATTTTCTCTTCAAGAGCAACTTTCACACGCGACCGTTGCGGGCCGTCTGGCCGCTGGGCCTCCTGGGCGATCTGCTCTGGTTTGGCTTTACCCTGTGCGGGTTGGCAGCCCTGGCGGCACCACTGCGTGAGGGACCATTTCGTCTGCTGCTGCTCGGCTGGTTGGGCTATACCGTATTGACGGTGCTGCTGCTGCATGTGGAGCCGCGCTACCTGATGCCGATCTGGCTGGTGCTGATGCTCTACGCGGCCTGGGCGTTGAGTGCTCCGGCGGCCATGCTGAGGCGGTTGCGGCGAAGTCGGCTGAGTGGCACGCTGGCGCTACTGCTGCCGGCGGTCTTTCTCACGCTCTTCTTCAGCTATCGCAACTACCCGGAGGCGCTTTCGCGCGGTGTGCAGCGCGAGTGGCACTACCTGGCGGGTGCGCGGGCCTCCGCTGCCGGTGACACGGCGGCGGCAGTTGCCGCCTTCGAGCAGATGGTTGCCGCCGATCCGCGCTCAATTGATGGGCGGGTTGATCTGGCGCGGGCACTGCTGGCGCAGGCGCGCTACGACGAAGCGCTGGTGGTCCTGGGCGAGAGCGAGGCGAACCGGGCGAATGTGCTGCGTGCCGCCATCGTGCGCGCCCGGAATAATCCCGATCTGGCCGCGGCCTACTTCCGCGATGCGGCGCGCTGGGAGGGGGAAGATCTGCAGGAGTTGACGCTGGCCTGGTTGCAACCACCGCCGACGACCCATCTGAACCTGGGGAACGATCTGGACTATGGCTACCTGATGGGTTTCTCCTTTGGTGAGCAGACGCAACTTCCGAATGGCAACCAGTTGACCTATCGCTGGCTGCAGGGGCAGGGGCGCATCCAGTTGCCGCTGCCGGAGCCGCTCCAGCCGGGCAGTCGGGTGACGCTGCGGATGACCGGGGGCACGTCCGCCGGTACGCCGCTGCACCTGCGCTTTAGCGACGGCACCAGTGCAAGCGTGTGGGTGACGGGGGGGGTGTGGCGCGCCTATCGTCTGGTGGTGCCGCCGACGCTGGCCGGGCAGCAGCACCTGACCCTGAGGCTGGAAGCACCGCAGTTCATTCCCGCGCTGCAGGATGCCGCCAACGCCGATCTGCGCCCGCTCAGCCTGATGATCAGCGCGGTGCAGGTGGAAATTGGAACCGTTGAGTGAGAAAGATGCAGGATGCGTGATAAACTGGTAGCGGAACTGGAGCCGGCCACCCTGCAGACGCAACCCACGGCCTACCCGTTCAGCGTAACCGTGGTGATCCCGGCCTACAACGAGGAGCATGGCATCGCCACGGTGGTGGCAAACATTCGCGTCCACCTCCCCGACGCCGAGGTGCTGGTGATCGACGATGCCTCGGCGGATGCTACAGCGGAGCAGGCCCGTCAGGCTGAGGCGCGTGTGCTGCGCCATCCGCTGAACAAGGGCAACGGCGCGGCGGTCAAAACCGGCATCCGCAATGCCACCGGCGATGTAATCCTGCTGATGGATGCCGATGGACAGATGGACCCGTGCTACATCCCGGCGATCCTGGGCAAACTGGCCGAAGGCTACGATATGGTTGTCGGCGCACGTACTCCCGACACGCAGGGTGATACGCTGTTTCGCCGTCTGGGCAACCGGGCGCTTGATGGCCTGGGCAGCTACCTGGTTGAGACGCGGGTACAGGATCTGACCAGCGGCTACCGGGCGATGCGCCGCGAGGTGATTATGGAGTTTATTCACCTGCTGCCCAACCGTTACTCCTACCCGACCACCAGCACGCTGGCACTGGCAAAAGCGGGCTACAGCGTGGGGTTTGTACCGATTCGCGGGCAGCGGCGGCAGGCCGGCCGCAGTCGCCAGAAGCTCCTGCGCAACGGCATCAAGTTTGGCCTGATCATTCTGCGGATGATCTCGCTCTTCGCGCCGTTGCGGGTCTACTTCCCGGTGGCGCTGGTCATGTTCGGGCTGGGGATGCTCTCGTTTTTGCTGAACATCTTTGTGATCGAGCCGGAGCGCGGGCTCTATATTCCCAACTCGGCGCTGGGCCTGTTCATTGGCAGCGTAGTCATCTTTATGTTTGGCCTGCTCGCCGAGCAGATCGCGGCGCTACGGCTCCAGCGGCCCCCGTGAGCCGGCGATTCTGTGCCCTGCTGGTTACGCCGGTTGTGTATGATACATGCAGGGTTCTTTTTGAGTGTCAGGTACACGCCCAATGACTCACTCCGCAAAATCTGAATCAGGTCCGGAGACGCCGGAGGATGCCGGCTCGCCAGTGTCACCGGCAGCACCGCACGCAAACGGATCGCTGCGCCCGCTTCGCGCAATCCTGCCCTGGCTGCTGCGTCTGCTCGGCCCGGCGCTGCTGCTGCTCTTCCTGCTCAACAGCAACCTGGAGCAACTGTTCAGCATGCTGCTGAACGCCGCCCTCTGGCCGATCCTGCTCTCGCTGCTGCTGCTGCCGCCGTTTATCTTCTTTAAAGTGCTGCGCTGGCGCTACATCTTGCGGCAACTGGGGCTCGATCTGCCGCTACGTACCGGAATCGGCCTCTACATCGTCGGTATCTTCCTGGGGGCAACCACACCCGGCCAGGCCGGTGATCTGGTGAAAGCCTGGTATCTGCAAGAGCGCGGGCAACCGTTGGCGCCCGCAATGTTGAGCGTCGTTCTGGACCGGCTGTGCGATCTGCTGGTGATGGCCGCCGTTGCCACACTGGGGATCTTTGCGCTGGGCCAACTACTACCCAATCCGGCGCTGCGTATGCTGCTGGTGGTCGGGATGAGTTCCTCAATCCTCATCGCAACAGTCATGCTGGTGGCGCGCGGCCCGCGCCAGTGGCTGTTGATACGGGCGTTGCCGGCGGTTCTTCCGGCGCGGCTGTGTGTGGCGCTCACTCGGTGGAACAACCAGTTTACCTCGCTGGCACTGCACCCCCGGCTGCTGCTGACGCTGGCGGGAACCTCGCTGGTCTCGGCCTTCTTTACCTTCTTCCGGCTCTGGTTGCTCTTTATTGCCCTGGATGTTTACGTGCCGCTCTACCTGGTCGTAGGTAGCTCCGCGCTGATCGCGGTCCTGCAGGTGCTGCCGATCTCGATTGCGGGGGTGGGTGTGCGCGACGCGGTGCTGATTGCCACCCTCACGCCGCTGGGCTACAGCCAGGAGCAGGCGCTGGGCGTCTCTGCGCTCTTCCTGCTGATCACGCTGGAGCATATCCTGGTGGGCTTTATCGTCTCGCTCTGGTACCCGCTGGGGCAGTTCAAGCAGCAAGCGATCACAAGGGAGACCCGGGAAGAGATCAGCGCAGCTAATTAGGACAGATGCCCGGACAGTTGAAGATTAGATCTTTTAATCCATGATAAAGATGCTTAAAATTCTTACTACGCTGATAAGTAAATACGTTAACCCCTAACCCCTAACCCCTAACCCCTAACCCCCACTCCTGGCTCGCTTATTCCGCCCCACATACGGCTCCTCCCGTGGCGACAAGAGCGTCACCCCGGTTGAGGCCAGGATACCCAGGATCAGGTAGCCCGTCAGCGCCTGCATCGCCGCCAGCACGCGCCCCAGCCCCTGCGGTTGGAGGTCGCCATAACCCAGCGTGGTGAACGTGACAATCGAGTAGTAGATACAGGTCGAGAACCGACTCGTCACCGGATTTCCCTCCCGGGTGGTATCAACAATGCCCAGGATCTGGTACATCCAGCCAAACGCCATCAGCAGCAGCGCCAGGTTGAGCAAGATTAACCCGATATCGAGTAGCATATGTTCGGTGCCGCCCAGCACCTGGCGCACCTGGGTAATGAGTAACCAGAGAAACAGCACAACAAACAGCCCGCCAAAACCGACAATGACGATAGTTCGGGGAACACCGGTCGGCAGAAAGCGCGTCAGTGAGATCCAGATCCCCCCCGAGATAAAGAACAGGACAAAAATTGTCGAAGCCGCGATAGTACGTTTAACCAAAGCTACCTCCTACAAGCTTACTTACATTTTTTTGAACTCCACCAATCTCGATCAGGTCAGGCTACGGCGTGTGCATTACACACCACCGGCCCGATCTTGCTAGAGGAGTGCAATAAACGTACCAACGGCAAATGCTTCTGCAAGGTTGCTACGCGTCTGGTACAATGTAGCCAGGATAAATGCAGTTCTTAGTTCTCAGTTCTCGGTTCTTTATTCTCTATGCCAACCGTTACCATTCACTGCCACGCCGAACTGAATGATTTTCTGCCGCGTGACCGGCAAGATACATCCTTCACGGTGCCCTGGGTGGACAACGGCTCGATCAAGAATCTGATCGAGTCGGTCGGAGTGCCGCACCCGGAGATCGGGTTGCTCCTGGTCAACGGTGCGGCGGTCGAATTTACCTACCTGGTACAGCCCGGCGATCAGATCGAGGTCTACCCCAGTTCGGATTCATCCGATGGCAGGCCGCAGCACGCTATGCTCCTGCGGCCCCCGCTGACGACAACCCGTTTTATCCTCGATACCCATCTGGGACGGCTGGCGGGCTACCTGCGCATGCTCGGGTTTGATACGCTCTATCGCAACGATTTTGACGACCCGGAACTGGCCCGCCTGGCGCATGATCAGGCGCGCATCCTGCTGACCCGCGATATCGGGTTGCTCAAGCGTAGCCTGGTAATCTATGGCTACTTTGTGCGCGAAACCGATCCGGAGCGCCAACTGCGTGAGGTGGCACAGCGCTTTAATCTGGCAAATGCCGCAGCCTCGTTCGAGCGCTGCATGCGCTGCAATGGTCTGGTGCAACGGGTGGATAAGGCGCAGATCGACCATCTGCTGGAGCCGCGGACGCGCCAGTATTACCATGTCTTTCACCAGTGCCGGGAGTGCGGCCAGATCTACTGGCAGGGCTCCCACTTTGCGCGAATGCAGGCGGTGATCGAGCGCGTTATGCAGACGCAACAGAATGGGTAGCGGCCCGCATGCATGATGCATCCGGCAGAATGGTGTGCTATACTAACCGCGCCGTTACTGTTCAACTGTGGGAGAATGCGT
Source organism: Chloroflexaceae bacterium (assembly GCA_034437035.1). Classification (GTDB taxonomy): domain Bacteria; phylum Chloroflexota; class Chloroflexia; order Chloroflexales; family Chloroflexaceae; genus CAKZQX01. Next base: position 6,967 of record DAOTUI010000115.1, on the reverse strand, counting down.
GCGAAGGTTGCGCGCCATCAGTCGTATCTGGACCATTCTGCTGGGCGTGGTTGTCCTGCTGCTACTGTCAGGGCTGGCCGTCCGGTTTGTGCTGCCCCATGCACCCTGGCCGGCCCGACCGACGGTCAGTATAACTCCGGCGGGTGGGGCTACCGAGGTGGTGCCGCGCAGCCGTATCGTGCTGCAGTTTAGTCGGCCTATGAATCGCCACTCGGTTGAACAGGCTCTGCAGATCGATCCGCCCACTTCCGGCACACTTACCTGGACTGATGACGGGCAGACACTGCGCTTTCGCCCCGATCCGGCGCTCACCGCGGGCATTACCTACACCGTCAGCCTGGAAGCGGGCGCCCGTAGCCGCTGGTGGCGTCCGCTGGCGGAGCCGGTCCGGGTGGCCTTTCGCACGGTGCGCTCGCCAACGGTGATTGCCGCCCTACCCAATGCCACCGCTATCCCAACCGATACGCCGGTTGCGCTGGTCTTTAGCCGGCCGATGGTTCCGCCCACGCTGCTGAACACGCCGGTTGAACTGCCGCAACTACGCATTGAGCCGCCCCTGGCGGGTACTGCGCGCTGGATCGATGTCGATACGTTGCTCTTACGCCCCACCGCCCCGCTCCAGCCGGATACGCGCTATCAGGCCACCATCGCCGGTCTGACCGATGTGCGCGGAGTGGAACTGGAGGAGCCGGTTACCTGGAACTGGCACACGCAGGCCCCGGCCCTGCTGTCGTACACTCCCGCCGCCGATGACCGCTGGGTGGCTCCCCGGCAGCCATTGCAGTTGACTCTGGCGCAACCCCTGGACCCGGCAACCCTGCGCGAGCGGCTGGTCTTGACGCCGACCATGCCGATTGATCTGGCGACAGCTACTCTGCCTACGGGCAGCCAGGTGATCACCTTTACGCCAACCGTGGACTGGCAACCGGATCGCACCTACAGCGCCCTGTTCCGGCTCAGGCAGCATAATTCCCAGGAGGAGAGGGTTGCAGCGTCCAATCCACCCGCCGCAACTGTGACCTGGAGCTTTACCACCGCGCCGCAGCCGGAGCAGACCGGCAGCTTTCCCGGTCAGGGCCAGCTTCTGCCGCGTGGTCAATCGGTGCGGCTCATCTTCAGCACCCCGATGGACGCAACTGCATTGAGCGCCGGGTTAACGCTTGATCCGCCTGTGGATGATCTGCGCGTGAATGTGGATGACACGATGGTGCGCCTGCCGGCCGACTGGCAACCCGCAACCAGCTACACCCTGATCATTCCCGCCGATGTCGTTGATCGCAACGGCGTACCGCTGGCGAATGAGTATCGCCTGGACTTCCGCACCGCGCCCGCCGCCGCCGCCCTCAGTCTGCCGGAGGTTAATGGGCATATCCTGAGCGTGCCCGCGGCTGATCAACCGGTTGCGCTGACCGTTGAGCGGACCAATCTCGCGGCGCTCGATCTGAAACTCTACAGCCTGGATGCGGCAACACTGCTACGCACGCTCACCTTCAGCCCCGCCGATTGGCGTGCGTTTCGCCCGGAGCGCTACAACCAGTCGCTTCTGCGCGTCTGGCGGGTGCCGCTGGATGATCCGCCGGATCAGACCGTTCAGAGTCCGCTGTCGCTTGCGGCAACGGAAGCTGCCGCACCGCTACCTCCCGGCGCATACTACCTGCACCTGAGCGCTCCCGAAGGGCCGCAGGAAAATCTGGTGTTGCTGGTCTCGAATATTGAACTGCTCTTCAAGCAGAGCGCAACCGAGGCGCTGGTCTGGGCCGTTGATCGTAGCAATGGTACCCCGCTGGCCGATCTCCCGCTGACGCTCTACCGCGGTGACGCGGTTGTGGCGCGTGGTCGCAGTAACGGCAGCGGGTTGTGGCAGGTTGCGCATAATCGCCGGGCGGATGATCCGCCCTACCTGGTGCTTGCGGGTGATCCGGCGCCGGCAGTGGTCAGCAGTGCCTGGCAGTTGCCGACCGCTCTGCCGGAGGCAGCCCTGGCAGATACCGCGCGCTACCGCAGTTTGCTCACAACCAGCCGTCAGGCGTACACCGCAGGTGAAACGGTGCAGGTCGGTGGTTTTGTGCGCCAGGTTCTGCCTGATGATACTCTGGCGCTTCCGCGTGCCGGAACGCCGCTCGAACTACTGGTGCAACCGGTTAATAGCAGCACGATCATGACCCGGACAACTGTGGCGCTTCCGGTGAGCGGCGTTGTAAGCGCCGGCCTGCAATTGGATCAACTGCTCGCGCCCGGCGAATACACCGTCCGCGCAACCGTTGATGATGCCGTGGTGCAGGTACCATTCTGGGTGCAGGCTGATGCGTTATCATTTGACATAACATTCAATGAGGCGGGAGCGGTCTTGCCCCTGCGTGTCACTAGTGCTGCGGTTCCAGTTGCCGGAGCGGAGCTGACCTGGAGCCTGCGGGCCTCCCCGGTTGATCCGCAGCCGCCACCTCCGCTACCGTCCGGTTTCCACTTTGGCGACCCGGAGCAGTCGCTCGACCCGGCGATCATTCAGGCGGGGCACGGTCAGACCGATGCCGCCGGTCAGTTTGCCATTCCCCTGGTCGATCCCGCTACGCTGACGCGGACCCTGCGCTATGTCGTTTCGGTTGAGGTGGAGGGGCCGGGCGGGGTGCGCAGCCAGGCCGCAACACGCGTGACGCTTGAACCGACCGGGACGCGGGTTGGTCTGCGTCTGGCCGAGCGTATTGTCACCCCGGGTGATCCGGCTGTGGTTGAAGCGCTGGCGCTGGATCCCGGCGCCACACCCGTGTCCAATGCGCGCATCACCGTCGAACTCTACCAGCGTACCTGGACGCAGTCGCCCGACGCGACCGGTTTCCTGAAACCGCAGGACCGGCTGCTGCTGACCCGGAGTGTTAGTGCCGATGACCAGGGTCGCCTGCGGTTAGAACTGCCTGTGACGGCCAACGGCGAATATCGCGTAGTCGCGCGCGCCGAAGCATTGAGTAGCGCGGCACCATTCTGGGCAACGACTCCCGGCTACACCGGCTGGGCCAACGCAGGCGTACAGGTTGAAGTCATTCCCGACCGGGAGAGCTACCGGCCCGGCGATACGGCCCGGCTGCTTGTCACCTCGCCGTTTGAAATCGCGGCGGCATTGGTGACGCTGGAGCAGAACGGCACGGTCAGCCCGCAAGTGCAGTCGTTGCGCGCCGGTGAACTACTGGACATCCCCATCACGCCGGAGATGGCCCCCAACACCTATATTGGTCTGGTTGTGGTGGAGCAGGGAACGGGACGCGCGCCGGCCGGTGTGCGCTATGGCTATGCCCGGTTGAATGTGGTTGCCGACCTGCCGACGGTGACGACAATCATTACGACCGATCAGGAAACCTACATGCCGGGCGAAACGGCCACGGTGACGGTTACTACACGTAACGCCGATGGTGAAGGCGTCTCGGCCAATCTGCTGCTATCTGTATCCGGGGATAATCGGCGTGGTAACGATCTGCCGCCGGCGGATCTCGCATTGCCGCAGCAGGTGTACCCACCGCTCCCTGCCGGCCTGCTGACCGCCTCCGGCATAGTAACGCGGGAGGGCTACTCCGGCTATGGCCCGGTGATCCCGCGCAATCCCACAACCGATGCGGCGCTACGGTTCGATCCGGAACTAACCCGGCTCGCCTACTGGGCCCCCCGGCTGCGAACGGCCTACGATGGTACGCTGGTTGTGCGCGTGCCGCTGCCACGGGAGTCGGCCGACTGGCGTATCACGGCCTACACCGCCAGAGGTGCCAACTTCTTTGGGCAGGCCAATACAATTGTTGCGGCGGTTGCCCCGCTGGAGTTAACGCCCGAGACGCCGCCGTTGCTGCGTGCCGGGGATCGCACCGAGGTTGCCGTGGTTGTGCGTAACACTACCAGCCTGACCCGCGAGCTACGCGTAACACTGAACGCCGACGGCGCAATGCTGGAAGATAGCGCGTCCGCCGCACAGATCGGGGCATTGCCGCCGGGTGGTGCCGCCCGGTTTGCCTGGTCCCTGCGTGCCAATACCGCCGCGAACGCGCCGGCCGAGACCCGACTACGGTTTAGCGCGACCACTACCGATGGCGTACGCGCCGGCACGAGCCTGACTTTGCCGATTGCGCCCGGTGGTGCCACGCGCACAACTGCCGAAACGCTGGAAGTAATCGGAGCGGTATCGCAGTACATTCCTACTTCCACCCGCGAGACGCCCGCTACCATGGAAGATATGCCGCCGATTGCCTGCCGGGAGTCCGCCGGGTACTGCCCCTGGGCCGCGCTGGAACTCGTGATTGCACCGACGACGCGTGCGGCCATCGTTAGGAGTGCCCACGATCTGCTCGATCTGCCGGAGCGCAGCATCGAACAGGAAGCCGGCCTGCTGCTGCTGAGCGCAACCCTGTTTCGCACAGCGGCGGATGCAGCGGACGCAGCGCCATGGTATGCACAGATCCGCCGCTCTCATGCAATCCTCGCCGCCGCCCAGACCGAAGCAGGCGGCTGGGGTGCATGGCCGGATGCCGCCCCCACGCCCTTCCTGACCGGGTATGTGCTGGAGGCGCAGGCCGTGGCCGCCGCCGCCCTCGATGAGCCATTTCAACCCGATCCCGATGCGCTGCGCTGGTTGCGCCAGGCCGACACAGTCGCCACCGATCCCGATCTACGTGCCTACATTCAGTATGTGCTGGCGCAGGTGGGCGCAGGTGATCCGGATGCTGCCCGCGCCCTGCTGGACTTAGACCTGGGTGCCGATGGACTGGCCTATCTGGCGCTAACCCTACCCCCCGATGAGGCCGCCACGCCGCTGGCACGGTTACGCACGCTGGTCCGCCGCACTTCAGCCGTCAATCCGGCCGGATCTGTGCAACTCTTCTGGGAAGCGGAAAACACTGCTCCGCCGGTCGGCAATTCGGTCAGCACGACGGCGGTGGCAGTGCTGGCGCTCCAGCGGCTGCAGCCCGACAGTCCCCAGATACCGCCGGCGTTGCGGACGTTGCGCCTCGCCTGGGGCGTTGATGGCTGGCCGACCACGTTTGCGGGTGCGCGGGCTGCGCGGGCGCTGCTCGCCGCCGAAGCTGACCCGACCGCCTCTCCCTCAGGTGATGCCCGCGCCTACGAACTCGTGCTTAATGAGGATACCCTGGTGAGTGGCAGCCAGTCGCGCAGTGCAACCCGTTCACTACTGCTGACCGGAGAGCAACTGCGTGCCCGGAACCTGCTGCGCATTGTCCCGCGTGACGCGGATAGCGCTGCTGCTGCGCCGCTGCTGGTGGCCTATCGCCTGCGGGAGCAGATTCCCGCTACAATCACGCGTACGCAGGAACTCGCCGTCCATCAAGATTTACTTGATCCGGACAGCGCTACGCCGCTTGACCCGGAGGCGCTCCAGGTGGGGCAACTGGTGCGCGTGCGCCTCACGCTGCTGGCCCTGCAGCCGCTGGATGGGGTTACGCTGGATGCGCCGCTGCCGGCACCCTTTGCCCCCGTGGTCAGCAACTGGCGGGTAGGGTCAGGGGTTGGGACCACTGCCGGCGATCAGCCATGGTCACTGGCCGTCAGCGACTGGTCGGATGCGCGGTTGCAGTTTGTCGGAACCGACCTGGCCCCCGGCATCTACACGCAGGACTACCTGGCGCGAGTGGTTGCCCCAGGCAGCTTCACTGCGCCGCCCCCGCGTGCTGCCCCCAACGCCAACCCGGACGATGCCGCCCTGGGGACGAAACGCCGCCTGCGCGTAACCCAGTGAGCAGATGCGGGGTGTTGTAGGGACGCGCTTCTGCGCCGTCCGGGTGATGGCAGGAAGCGGTAGGGACGCGCAGAAGCGCATCCGAGGGTGTCATTTGCGGGGTGAACAGAATGCATTTCTGTGCGTCCGGGCCATGGCGGGAAGCGGTAGGGACGCGCTTCTGCGCGTCCGCCGAGAATCTACAGGCGGGACAGTTTGTAACTGTCCCGCCTGTGTATAAATTAGATGAGTTATGCGGTCCTTGACCCGGAAGATAGTTCAGCCTCCGGCAGGGAGGAAGACCCCAGATCTTCTTCACAAAAAATTCACAAAGTGAATTTTTTGTGAAGAAGATAAAAAAGTACCATGCTGCCGCAGGCGAATCGGGCTTCCATCGGGTGAAACGTCCCGTTTGGACACGCACCGCGTAACTCGTGTAATTTATTGACATTACCCGGATTTACAACCGGATGGTCTTACCAGTTGAGGCTTCATCGTCTTCGGTCTGTGTTTGCGCGGTGTTGGTGTGATCCTGGGGCGTATGCTGCACCGGCACACTCTGTGCTCCCGGCTGGTGGCGGTTGCTCAGGCGCGCCTGGATGCGACCCAGGTAGTATTGCACCTTCCGGTCAACCTCCGGCTCACGTCCGCGCAGCAGCAGGCTTGCGCCCCCCAGCAGCAGGACACCCGGCACGAAGAAACCCACCAGGAAGAGCAGGGCTGATCCGATTAGCCAGAGACCCCACTGGACCGCTTCACCGATGCGGCCCAGTTGCCGCCGCTGCATATACAAAAAGCCACCGAGACCACCCAGGGTCAGCGGGAGTACCAACCCCCAGAACTTCAGAACAGCGATGGCACCCAGGACGATGAGGGCAATGCCGAGGTAGCGGGCTTGTTTTTGATCAATGCGCATAGTTTAGCTCCTTATTATTAGTCTGGCCTGTGTTGCTTGCACAGGGTTGCGTATCGTCTGCCTATATTACGTTGCGGGTGTGCCGAGTGTTGCGCTCATTTTTCCGCAGGATCAGGATGTGGTATTATCTGACAGAACTTACGCGGTTGAGAGATCCAAACCGGACGTTTGACCCGATGGAAGCCTGTTTCGCCTGCGGCAGCATGGTACTTTTTTTCTCACCGTTCGCTTATTTTCGGAACGAGTTCATAAAAATTCCCCACGAGCGGGTCAAAAACGGACACTTGGGAAGCATCTCGCCCCACATGGTGACGAAAATTGCAGAAATGTTTTACACATCACGA
>DAOTUI010000114.1:0-3789 GCA_034437035.1 Chloroflexaceae bacterium | reverse complement strand
GAGGAGCTGCCCGCGCCAGGTGAGGAGCTCACCGCGCCGCTCGCGCCGCCCGCGCCAGGGGGGGAGCTCACCGCGTCACCCGCGCCCGCGACTGCGCCGGCGCATACATTGTTTCTACCAGTTATCTATCAGAGGGAGGTTGAGCAATGACCGTGACCGATATTATCTGGCCCTGCTTTTTGAGTTTTATCATATTGTTTCTTTGGCCAGGTGTGTGCTTCTTTGCGGGGCGCTACTGGGAGCGCCGCGGGTTGCGCCTGCGTTCGTTCATCGGGCGGCGGGATGAGGAAGATTGACGGTGCTATGTGATGCTCCGTGTATGCATTTTGTTTACAAATGTTGCACGGATGTGTGACACGGCCGTGTCGCATAGGTGTTCGAGGGGACAGGGGAGCGTGAGTGTATACTGGTGTATACGCTGGTATGCATTTTGTTTACAAAGAGTGGTCTTGTGTAACACGAAAACATGAGCGACGACACAAGACTATTCTCCTATTCAGACCCGGCTTCGAAGCCGGGTCTGGATCTTTTTGGTAAAGACATGTTTTCTCTCTTAGTGCAAAGGAGATAACAAACATGTCCACAATAAGCAATCTGTTGCCTCAATTCGAGATTGCACTCACTGCCAGAGGTCATCGCCCCCGTGGAATACAACGCTATATGGAGCAGGTGGGGGAATTCGCGCGTTTTGCCGGTTCAGTTCCAGTCAGTCGCGTCAGCCGACGCTTAATTGTTCAATTCCAGATGCATCTGTCTCGTCGTTTGAGTCCGAGTACGGTAGGTTCTACCCTGAGCGCCGTACGAACGTTTTTTCAATGGTGCATCGAAATGGGCTATCGAGACGATGATCCGACATTCGGTATTATCTATCCCAGACGTGTCCAGACATTGCCCAACCCGCTACATCCAGACTACATACAGGAGATGATTGGATACCTGAACAATACCCCCCCGGACGGACATAGACGCTGGATATGGCAGAGGAACCAACGGATGTTTCTGTTGCTGCTCTACTCAGGATTGCGCCTGGATGAGGCGCGGTTGCTGTGTTGGAGCGACGTTGATTTGCAGCAACGAACCATAATTGTTCGATGTGGCAAATACGGACGCAGCCGAACAGTACCGCTACACCAGAAACTCGCTCGTGAATTCAGGGCATTAGAACGCATACCAGATCACGCGGTCATACCCGCAACCCCCACAGGCAAACCATTTGCCAACCCGAAGGGTATAGCGCATATTTTTGATCGCTGGCTACGTCGGCAGGGATTTCGCGTCACCGCCCACCAGCTCCGTCATACGTTTGCGGTTGAGTTACTTCGCAACGGGGCCGACATTCGATCTATCCAGGAAATCCTGGGACATGCCAGTCTAGAAACAACCCAACGCTACCTCAAAGTTGATTCTGCCTGGTTGCGGCAGGCAATAGATCTACTGCCCGAATGGTAGTAATTTCGGGGTGGGATTCCGTGCAATGAATCCCACCCCGCCCGCCACAATACCCACCACTTACCGTCCCCCTTCAACAAGTACCCTGGTCTAGAACTCGCGTATCGCCCGGCCAACCGTGGGGCAACCCGTTCTTTTTCCATTGGCAACGAGTTGCTTATATTAACAAATACGGTAAAACCCTGAAAGCCCAGGCACTATGCAAGACATAATCGTCCATAAAACCAACATCACCCATTATCGGCTCATAGAGCTTACCAAACTGGCTGATCAGGCCAAACCATTTTACGATTGGGTTGAACGGCAAGCCAGGAGGGTAACCGGATCACACCGATCTTTACATGAAATCCTGCTTCATTGTGCAAAGACCGATCTTCGAAACATCGTAACAAGCTGTTATTTAGACCAACAAGATGAGAAACCGCTCTTGTTCGATGGTATAGGACGGGTTTACCCACACCCCAAGGCTTGTTTTTACTTTTTTGCCTGGATAGTGAGAGATGCTCCCCAACAACGATTATCCCCCCTGATTTCTCGCATGCAAAAAGCAGACAACATTTCTAAACTGAATGCCCAAACTGATACATTGGTTGAGCTGCTATTTGAATACCGAGCAATTGTCAAGAGTTTCGAATGGCCAGCAATACGAGAGATCATCATTGATAGACTCGAAGGTTCGCGGCGAAGCATTAGCGGCCATCATCTTGAAACGAATGTACGAACAAGTCTCATAACAGCTATACAACATTATTACACTATTTACGGGCATTATGGCAAATTCAAGAATGTTCACATTGCAGAAAAACAGATAAAAATAGGGCGACATACGGTTGATGTATCAGCCGAGTTGACATCAAAGATTGATGGTAGGAAAACCAGACTACTTATTCCTGTCAAAACAAGGGAAACCGAGGGCGGTGGTCATTCACACCTTTTTACTCGTGATATAATTAACGCGATAAACGACATCAAAGCAGCAGGCATCAATTACCATATTGTTGTTATCATTATTGCTGAAAACTGGTCTGTGTTGGAATTGGCAACAATTGAAGATCATATTGATATGATTTTTCATTTTGACATGAGCCCGAACAAGTTTATTGGATTTGACGAAGAATCGCAATATACATTCAATCGGTATATCCAACGTATCCTTGGAGATAAAGATGCACCAACGGATAGAGAACAAGGTTCTTCTAGGTGATGTGCGCGAGATAGCCCAGACATTACCGTCTGATTTTTTCCAGGCTATCGTGACGAGCCCGCCCTACTTTGGGCATCGCACTTATTCTGAATGTACGCTTACGCAGGAAATTGGCCAGGAACGTGACCCTGATAGGTATATAGCAAACCTGGTCACCATATTTAGACTGTTACAAAATACCATGAAACCAGACGGATTGTTATGGTTAAATCTAGGTGACTCCTATCGTGGAAAATCGCTCTTGGGCATCCCATGGAGAGTTGCCTTGTCTCTCCAAGACGACGGTTGGATTTTACGCAGTGATATTATCTGGCACAAGCCAAATGCAATGCCATCATCCATCAAAGATCGCCCGACTATTGACCATGAATACATATTCTTATTTGCACGAAACCAGCAGTATTATTATGATGCCGATGCCATCAGAGAACCACATGTTACATTTACCGAAAAATCCAGGATGCGCGGCGGACGCAACCACTTTGGCAAAGCCGGCGGAACCCCAGAACAAGGCAAAAATGCTGGTCATAGTAATCTCCATAATGGACGGTGGGATCAAGCATTCCATCCAAAAGGCCGGAACAAAAGGACGGTATGGGAAATACCCCTTGGCAAATTTCGAGACGTGCATTTTGCCGTCTATCCAGAAAAGTTGGTCGAACCATGCATCCTGGCCTCTACACGGGTTGGCGATTTCGTTCTTGATCCATTTGCTGGTTCTGGAACCACCGGCGTGGTTGCCTGTACATTACGTCGAAAATTTACCGGTGTTGAGTTAGTGAGCAAATATCAGGCGATGGCGCAAGAACGCATTAACCAGGTACAGACCCAACCGGAACTCTTCGTTGACCCCGGCCCTTTCGCTTAATCGCTGTATATGGTATCCTATCGGGGTCATCCTTCCGAGAAGTAAGAAAAGCAAGAGAAGCAGGAAATAGTGACAGAGGCGATAGTATGACCACCCCCAACCAGTGGCTTGAACTCAGCGTGAGCGTAGACACCGAAGCCGTCGAATCAGTTGCCGAACTCCTGGCCCGCTACGGCCATAACAAAGGCGTCGTCATTGAAACAGATTACACCCCCACCGAAGAATCGGACGGATGGGTCGGCGCCCCCGGACTCTCGCCCCACCCCCC
>DAOTUI010000113.1:0-11209 GCA_034437035.1 Chloroflexaceae bacterium | reverse complement strand
ACGAATCTTCCCACATAAACATTTACACAGAAACTTCCCGATAAACAGTTCACTAACTCCAGGGCTACGTCAACGTCAGAAATAGTGACTATCCTGTTCATCTTATTCGGCAGCAGGAAGGGATCGAAGAACCGCCTGAAGGCGGCACTACACGCATGTTCCGGGACTTTGATGCAGCCATGACTGATTCTACTCCCGCTTGACTGCATAGTCAAGCCCTGCGGGTTAAACACTTATGCCATCCGTACCGAAGAAGCTTACGTACACTGGATTAAACGCTTATGTCATTCAGAGCGGATTATACCAGGTCAGGAACATGCTCATCCTCGTATTTCTCGATCAACACGCCGATGATTTCCATCAGTGAGGCGAGGGGATGATCCTCATCCTCCCCAACCAGATCGATCAAAGTATCGAGCATCTGAACCAGACGATCGTAGTCGCGTTCATTATGCGGGACAAACAGGAGTGGTGCTAAGGTCGGCCACACCTGCTCGACGGTTTCCATCTCGCCGGTCGTCATAGCATTATTCCTTCCATTTGCCTTCGTCATATTCATCATGGGTCAAAACCGCCCGAATGTACACCTTCTGACGGTTGTAGTGGATGGCGGCGATGAGGCGGGCGGTATTGCCGCCAATGTTGAAGATGGTTAGTTTGCCGACGTGATCGGCGCTCGGAAAGAGCGCACGGAGTTCTGCAAACGAGCGGACGGTAGCCGGCTTGAGCGTCCAATACCAGTGGACAAGACCAGGTTTCACCGTCGGGTGTTTCGCAGCAAACTCGTTCAAGCGCTTGCGGGTAATGATATGCATAGGTTTTCCTCACCCGCAGGCGGTTGCTTTTGCCTCTGATACCACTTTGCTGTTAAACCTGCAAGAAAACCACGAAGGCCACGAAGCGCACGAAGCAAAGAACCGGACTTATACACGCGATCGCACCCAATGTGCTGCCGTTCGTGTTCCTTCGTGTGCTTCGTGGTTCGTCTGATTGTTGCAGGTTGGAAGTCAGATTGGTATGACTCTATCGAATAGCATTGTAGTCGAGAGCAACGGGAACTGCAAATGGTCATCGTGGCAGCAGAAGGAAGAACAAATGTCATCTGCCACGACGTTGATAATTGCCGCCCAGTAGCCTGGGGTTCATACCAATTTACTGCCAAACGTGCAAGAAAACCACAAAGGCCACGAAGCGCGCGAAGCAGTACACCTGGCTCATCCACGAGATCGCACCCGCTGTGCGTCCGTTCGTGTTCCTTCGTGTTCTTCGTAGTTGGTCTAATCTTTGCAGTTTGGAGGTCAGATTGGTATGAGACTTTGACACAGCCCTGGTGCATTTGTCCTCCACCCTTTGTCCTTCCCCCGCTCACTCAAACTGTGCTATCCTACCCTTACACCAACCCACCGGCAGGGCACACACGACAGAATTACCTTCATACTACAACGAGCACTCATTTTGCTCAGGCAAGCCAGAGCCGCAGCGCATGCCGGGCAGTGTATTTGATATGGGTCATCGCTGCGTCTCGGTGGTGAGAAAGCAATCTCGTTGTAGTTCTGGATCGAGAGGAACAGACCATGTTTACCGGCATTATTGAGGAAATGGGCCAGGTGCTGGTTGCCGCAAACCGGCAGGAGCGCGATAACTTCCTGACCATTGGTTGCCGCACAGTGCAGCAGGGTACCCGCATCGGGGATAGCATTGCCGTCAACGGGGCCTGCCTGACCGTCACTGCGCTGGATCAGGACCGCTTCACCGTTGGGCTTAGCCCGGAAACGCTGCAGCGGACCAATCTGGGTCGGGTGCAACCGGGTGACCCGGTCAACCTGGAGCGGTCGCTGGTCTCCGGCGGGCGCATGGACGGCCACTATGTGCAGGGCCACATTGACGGCGTGGGCGAAATTGTGGACATCCGGCCCGCCGCCGAGTCGCGCTACATAACGATCCACCCCCCGGAACAACTCCTGCCCTACATCGTTGAGAAGGGCTATATCGCCGTTGACGGCGTCAGCCTGACCGTGACGGGGCTGGATGCAACCAGCTTCACCATTGCGCTGATTGCCCATACGCAACAGGCGGTGATTATGGGCCGGCAGGCGGTGGGCGCGCCGGTCAACCTGGAGGTTGATATTATCGCCAAATATGTTGAGCGGCTACTGCAGGCGCAACGTATCGGTTGATAGGACTTACGCAGTGCAGCCTATTCCGGCCCTGTTCTGGCATCATGCCGGCCCCACAAGCCAGACACCTGCGGCAGCATGGTACTTTCTTTATCTTTTCAGGAACATTTAGCTCTGTGAGCTAAATGTTCCTGAAAAGATCTGGTATTTTCCGCCCTGCCGAGGGGCAATATCTGTCTCCATGGAGTGACTGCGCAACTTGTGGCAGTTGATAATCCTTCCGAGTTTATCGATCCTGACCGGGAAGGGATCTTTCCCCCCCCTGCCGGAGACGATAGCCACTGCCGACGCACGAATCACGTAAGTTATGTTACTATCTGCCAATAGTGGATTACAACTACAGATGTGGGGTGATTATAGAGATGAATGCAAGGCAGTTCATAGACGCTCATCGTTTCTGGGGTGTTGCAAGCTTCATTGCCATCCTGCATATTGTTCTCTTTGATCTGCGAATCATTACTGCTGCGGAGACGCTGCAGGTGCAGTATATACCGGACGATGCCTTTTACTATTTAACCCTGTCTCGGAATTTTGCCACTATGGGCATGTGGACATTCGATTCGGGTATCAGCACAGCGACGGGATTTCATCCGCTCCTGGCCTATCTGCTTGCATTGCTCTACAAAACAGTGCAGCCAGCACCCGAAGCGTTTGTGCAGTATGGGCTTGTGTTAAGTTCACTGCTAACGTTGACAACCCTGTTGATTATCTGGGCATTGGGGTTACGGCAGAGCAAACCCTACTTTTTGATGATCCTCACTCTATTAATTAGCTCAAAAAATTACACCTACAACTCGATATCTATCACCGAGTGGCCGCTGGTGGTTCTGTTTGCATCGCTATACGTGTTGTATTTTTATTACAGTTATTACACGGTCTCAAGGAACAGCTTTCTTGTGCTTTTTACCCTGGGACTGCTGGGCAGCCTGGCGCGCTCGGATTTCGGACTTCTGCCGTTTGCGCTGTTCGCCGCAAGTCTGCTGGTCATGCGCTTTACCCGGCACAGGCGGGCGATCCTGATGTCCTTTGCTGGTCTGGTCGGTGCGGGTCTTGGCGTTGTCCTTATCTTTGTCCATAACTACATCTTTTCCGGCCATATTTTGCAATCAAGTGCCCGGATGAAAGCCTACCTGGCGCAGGTTTACGGGGTAGCATACATGCCGACCGTGCGATTGATAGCCGATCTTCTAACTGGTGTCGTCAGGAATGTAACCGGTGGCTATGGATTGCCGGCGCTGATTGCCCTGCTCTTTACCATTCTGGCGGTTTTCGTAATCCTCAAGAGCAGAAACATGGCGGGGTCGCATTCCGGTGCTGGTTTGTCGCTGGGAATAGACGGGCGATTGCGGGAGTTAACACTGGTGACGGCAGCAGGTTTATGTATTATGGGGTGTATCTTTATCTATGCCCATAATGCGGGAATTCAACCATGGTACTCAGCCAACCTGGTAGTTCCTATCTTTGTTCTACTGGTCACCGTGCTGTGCTATTTTGATAGTGCGATACAGCATCACTATCGCAAACTCATAGAGGTAGCCGTATCGTTTATTGTCATTGGCATCATTACCGGTAATCTTGTAGCAATTCACTACAACCTGGCTAACTCGCGCTGGCCTCATCAACAGATTATGCTGGCGGCGGGCAGGTATCTCAGCCAACAAACCCTCGACGGCAACATTGCCTCCTGGAATGCGGGTATTATCGGTTATTATCAGGGTGGAAATGTTATCAATATTGATGGCCTGGTCAATGATGATATCTATCCCTATGTTGTCAACAATGCATTACCGACTTATCTGTTATACCACGATGTCAACTACATCATTGACTTTCAGAATATGCTTAACGAGCCAGACCGACGATTGGCCGGGGGCTATAACAGTGAAGCGTTTCGCAACAGCCTGCAACCGGTCAAGGTGTTTGATGAGGGACAGTATCGCTGGCAACATTTGACACTGTACCGGTTGTCACCCTCCACTATCGCTGTCGCAACCAGGCAGGCGTGCAAGTAATCCCGATAATAGCACAAGGAAACCACTACAGCCCGAAAGGTATGATATTCCCCATGACACACACCACGGACCTCTCCAACATACGCTTTTTTCAGGGGCTTGATGCCGCCGCGCTTGCGGATATCGCGCAGGCCGGGCGGGTGCAGCATGTGGCGCGGGAGGCCTTCTTTTTTCACCAGGACGAACCCGCCACCACCTTCTCTGTGCTGTTGGAGGGGCAGGCACGCCTCAGCCAGGTGACTCCCGACGGGCACCAGATCATTCTGGGGTTTATCGGTCCCGGCCAGGAGGTGGGCATCCTGGCCGCTATCGAGCAGGCGGAGTATCCGCTGACCTTGCAGGCTGTCACCGACTGCGTGGCGCCGGCCTGGGACCGCGCGCCCCTGCTGGCGCTGCTGGAGCGCTACCCGCTGCTGGGACTGCGCGCGCTGCGCATGGTCGCCGGGCGCTTTGTGCAGTTGCAGAACCAGTACCGCGAGCCGGCGACCGAGCGGGTTGAGCGGCGCATTGCGCGGGCGCTGTTGCGGCTGGGCGAGCAGGCCGGGCAGCCTGCTGCCGACGGCGTGCATATCGATCTGCCCCTGTCGCGCCAGGATGTCGCCGAGATGACCGGCACGACGCTCTACACGGTGAGCCGTACGCTGAGCGGGTGGGAGAAGCAGGGCATCGTAGCAAGCGGCCGCGAGCGGGTCATGATCCGCTCCCGGCAGGCACTACGCACCATCGCCGAAGACCTGCCCGCCGCACCTGACGACTGACTCCAATACGTTTCACGTTTCACGTTTCACGTCCCTCCTTCTTTGCGCCGGCGCAACGACAGCCGGCCCCGTGGCTGCTATGCTGGTCCGTAGAACCCATCAAGAAGCCAGTTCAGGAGGAAGTAGCGATGAGTATGTTCTGCAACCAGTGCCAGGAAACCAGCCACAATAGCGGATGTGAGATTCGCGGCATCTGCGGTAAAGATGCGACGGTCGCCGCGCTTCAGGATTACCTGCTCTATGCGCTCAAGGGGCTGTCGTTCTATGCCGTCCGGGCGCGGGCCCAGGGAATCGTGGATACGTCAATCGACCGATTTGTCGCCCAGGCGCTGTTTGCCACGCTTACCAATGTTAACTTTGCCCCGGAGCGGCTTACGCAGCTTATTCGCGCCACCTTTGCCCACCGCGATCAGTTGCGGGCGCAACTCCCCGTCCAGATTGATGCGCCGGCGCCGGCAACATGCGCGGCGGAAGGTACTACTGAGCAGTATGCCGCCGCCGGTGCGGCCGTGGGTCTGGGTGTCAACCCGCATCCCAACCCGGATATCCAGTCCCTGCGCGAATTGTTGACCTACGGGCTGAAGGGGCTGGCGGCCTACTGCGATCACGCCGATCTGCTCGGCCATCACAACCCTGATCTGCCGGCTTTTTTGCAGGAGGGCTTGCCGGCGACCCTGAACGATGCCGCCACGGTTGACGAGTTGGTCGCGCCGGCATTGCGCTGTGGGGAGCAGGGCGTCACGGCCATGACCCTGCTGGATACGGCCAATACCAGCCGCTTCGGGCATCCCGAACCGACGCAGGTCAATCTGGGGGTTGATCCGACCCGACCGGGCATCCTGGTGAGCAGCCATGATCTGCTCGATCTGTACGAACTGCTGGAGCAGACTGCCGGAACGGGCATCAATGTCTACACCCACGGCGAGATGTTGCCGGCGCATGCCTACCCGGTCTTCAAGCAGTATCCGCATCTGGTGGGCAATTATGGCGGTGCCTGGTGGGAGCAGCAGCGCCAGTTTGCGGCCTTCAACGGTCCCATCCTGATGACGACTAACTGCATTCAGCAGCCGCGCGCCGGCTATGCTGATCGTATTTTTACAACAGGGATGGTTGGCTGGGAAGGCATTCCGCACATTCCCGAACGTCAACCGGGACAGCCGAAAGACTTCAGCCGCCTGATCGAGTGTGCGCGCACCTGCCCGCCGCCGCTGGAACTGGAACAGGGACAGATCACCGTGGGGTTTGCGCACCAGACCGTGCTCGGAGCCGCCGATCAGGTGCCGGCGGCTATCGAGAATGGCGCACTGCGGCGCTTTGTGGTGATGGCCGGCTGCGATGGGCGGCACAAGGAGCGTGGCTACTACACCGAGGTGGCGCAGGCGCTCCCCGACGACACGATCATTCTGACGGCCGGCTGTGCCAAGTATCGCTACAACAAGCTAAATCTGGGCACCCTGGGCGGGCTACCACGCGTGCTGGATGCCGGACAGTGCAATGACTGCTACTCACTGGTCAAGGTGGCGCTGGCGCTGACGGAAGCGGTGGGGGCGGAGAGCGTCAACGACCTGCCCATCTCGTATGATATCGCCTGGTATGAGCAGAAGGCCGTCCTGGTGCTGCTGTCGCTGCTGTCGCTCGGCGTCAAAGGCATTCGGCTGGGACCAACCCTGCCCGCATTCCTGTCGCCGAACGTGGCCGACTTCCTGGTCAGGACGTTCGATATTAAACCGATCGACAATGTTGCTGATGATGTTGCCGCAATGCCGGCGGGGAATTAGCACGCAGCCGTAGCGCGTCCGGTCCAGGGTTCCGAACATTGACTACAAGCGTATGTCAACGAAAAATACCGGAACGTGCCCCGGAATGAAAGACCCCAGGCCGTATCAGCAGGCGGGAACTGCCCCGGCAGCAGTTTCCGCATCTCAGGCCGCCCCCGTATACTCGGCCAGCACTGCATCGATGGCATGGCGGGCGATGCCGGCCAGCACCGGGTTGCTCTGCCGGTAATAGGGCAGGGCAATCAGGCCGAAGGAGAGCGCCCAGCCCCGGCCACGCGCCCAGGTTGCGTCATCAACGTTGAGCCTGGCGCGAAAGATACTCCGGCTTGCAACCGGCAAGAGATTCCAGGCGACCATCAGGTCACAGGCCGGATCACCCACGCCGAGACAGCCAAAGTCGATCACGGCCCGCAGATGGCCCTGAACCGTCAACAGGTTGCCGGCCTGCAGGTCGCCATGGATCCAGACGGGTGCTCCGGACCAGGCGGGAGCATGCAAGGCGGTGTCCCAGGCCGCGGTTGCGGTCGCGCTATCAATTATGCCGTCCAGGGCAGCAATGGCAGAGCGGGTGGCGGCATCGCGCTGTGCCGGCGGCACGCCCCGGAAGGCGTTATGCGCTCCCGGTGGCGGACCCGCCGTCGGATCGATCCGCTGGAGGGCCGTGATGAAGTGCGCCAGATCCGCCGCAAACTGATTCGGGTCAGCAATGCGGTCGATGGTTGCGGTCGTGCCTGCCAGCCAGGGGTAGACCGACCAGGGCCAGGGGAAATCCGCAGCAGGCGTTCCCCGCGCGAGAGGTACGGGGATGGCAAGCGGGAGGAACGGCGCCAATCGCGGTAGCCACTGCTGTTCCTTGTCTACCTGCGCGGCGGATGCCGGGATGCGCGGGAGGCGCACAACCTTGTCGTCGCCGAGCCGATAGAGCGCATGGTCCGTTCCGGCGGAGGAAACCGGTGCGATCGGGAGGTCTGCCCAGTACGGAAGCTGCGCCGCGAGCAGGCGGCGTACCAGGTCAACATCCGTGGATACTTCATCGGGGTGCATGGTGTTCGCAGGCATAGGTGTCTTGCGATCCTTCTATTGGCAGTCGAATATGTGCAGGTGTAGCACTGAATAATCTGTGTAAAAACAGCACAAATGAGCAAGCACATTGCAAAGATAATCCACGTCGGTGACCAGGCAAAAGGTGAAGCATAGCATCACTCCTTCAAGGATGCAGGTTCGGGTTCTCCGCAGCGAGTCCCGCGGCGCGGGCAGCCGCCAGCAGATTATCGTCGGCAGCAATGAAGGCCAAAGCGGGCAAACCGGCAGCAATAGCCAGGGTGTTGATATCGCGGGCCACAGCGAGTTGCACTGCATCGTAGCCGCGCAGTCTATGCTGCTGTGTCAGGCGCACGGCTTGATCATATATCTGGTTGTTTAACGGTACGAGCAGGTATTCAGTATCACAATGCTGCAAGAAGAGCGTCACCAACCGGTCCCGCTCAGCCAGGGTGATACCGGCAAATGCTCGTTGACGGGCAGCCAGGGCCGCGGCTACCTCAACCCGTGTAATTTCAGCGACAACTATCGTATTGCCAACTGCGCTGTCGGTTAGTGCAGCAATCCAGAAGCTGCCGGTTTCGGTAAGGTAACGTTTTACCAGCGCACTGGAGTCAAGGTAGTAGTAGCTCATCCTTTCGGTCCACGCATCTCGAGAATGATTTCACTCAATGGCTTGCCGCCCGCGCGATCAAGTATTGCTCGTGCCTCGTCCAGAGTCAGGGTTGATGTGGCAGCGCGCTGCTTTTCTTCCGGGCTAAGTTCAGCCAGTCTCCCAACGGCGCGCAAAACCTCCTGAAGCTGCGCGCGCTCGTTGGCGGGAGCTTGTGGCAGCAGCACCGCCCGGTACTGACCCGGCGTAAGTGTGGGTTGGGGCGGGATCTGAATGCTGCCGTCAGGCAGTACGGTGATGGTTGTTTCAACTGTTGTCATGATGCTATCTCCTTCCTGACACTGATCAATGGCGCAGTCGTGCTCACCAGAATTATAGCTACCCGGCGTGAGTAATGTCCGGATTACATTTTCCAGGCTTATCAGGCGGTTGTGCCGGCCGGGAACCACCTGAAGGCGGCACTTCTCGCATGCACACGTTCATCGTACTACAACGAGTTTTCTTTTTACCGCAGAGACGCAGAGGGCGCAGAGATATCACATAGCAAATGAACTGCCCGGCATGCGCTGCGTCTTTGGCTTGCATGAAAAATGTGAATGCTCATTGCAGGAATAGGCGACTATGCTCGCGTCGCCGCCTCGCCCTCAAGTATACCAGTTTGCGCCGCCGCGCGCAGCACGCGCACCTTCGCGCCGGGACGCTTCAGCCCTACCCGCCGCAGGGTGCTGCTGCGATGTTCCGGGTGGGGCGAGTGATTTGCCAGGGTGAATATAATTCGTTATGTCCCAGGTAATACGAGTGCGGTTACAATGTTCTCGGCGAGCTGCATCCCCGGCAACTGGTAGCGAGATGGGAAATGTGCGTGCTGTACCAGCTCGGCAATCGGGATGATCTTGCGCCGGTTGGTGCTGCTGATGAGCAACAGATGATCAGTCGGGGTAACGGTATGCGCCGCAATCACGGTGGCCGTATCCGTGCCTGCATCCTGGAGGCGTGTTCCATGGTCGCCACAGCGCTGAAGCGGGATAGCATCCGGGGAGGTGAGGGTTACACTGCCGGATGCGGTGACGCAGAGCAGCCATGCGGCTGACACCGCCACGCCCAGGCCAACAACATCATCAATGGTGGGAAGACGCATTGCCGGGATACCGGCCATCCGCCCGGTGCTCACCCGCCGCATCCAGGAAGGCTCCCAGGGCGGGATGCCGCTTGCTGCTGGTGTTGTAGGCGCGGGTTATGGTCGGCAGCGTGGCGATAACTACATCGTCGCCGGGGGTAATGGCGGCCACCCGGTAATGACCGATGGCCCCGGAGACGATGCGAATGGTCAACTGTGGGCGGGACGGGGTAATCGACCCGATTCCATTATGGAAGCCGGCATATGCCTGTTCGAGCAGATGATGCGTGTGGGCTAACCAGAGCACTTTGTAGCCCTGGGAGAGCGGACCGGTCGGGCTACAGAGGAATTGCACCGCGGTAAACGTTTTCCCGCCGCCGGTCGGTAAGACCAGGATAGCTCCGGCATAGGACGTGTGCCGCTGCTGAAACCAGTCCGCCAGGCGGGTGAGCGCTTCCGTTTGATGCACCGCTGGTTCCAGCCGGGTAGATGCTGTTTGTGGAATCATTGCATGTCCTTTCGCACACAGATAATCACGTATGGGATTAATGTCAACAAAACCCAATCCACATCCGCCGGCATCACGGCACTACCGCGCCCTCCGCCTGAACCAGCCGGCTATGAAAGACCGCCGGGTTGTCTACATCGTAGAGCCGGATCACATAGGTCGTTGTCTCACCCGGATTAAGCGTTTCAAGCTTAATATCGAATCCCACATCCAGCACCTCACCCGCGCGGTCATAGACAATCGCCGCTACCCGGATATCCTTCAGCGGCACGCTCTGGTCATTGCGCAGTTCGCCAAAGATCTCCGTGCCCAGCGAGATATCCCGCGTCTGGTTGGAGAGGACATTCACCGGCTCGTAGGTAAAAATACCGGGATCGTTTTCGTAGTTTAGATCAAGCTCGTAGCGGGCAATCGTAGCCGGCGGGTCGTATAGCAATCCTAAATTGGTTGTAAACTTCTCAGTATCTTGCCTGGCATTAGGAAGCGCTTGAGCAAAAGCCAGGGTTTATAACTCAGTTAGGACTGCTATAGAGGGTAATCGCAAACGGGACACGCCGGCGGGGCAGGAACCGATAGAGCCGGGCGTATGTTGGACCGGCTACCGCAACCAGGCTATCCTGATCATCATAGAACCGGGCAGTCACCTGCACAGCGTAGACATTCAGGCTGGTGTTGTTCAGCACCTCCCCGACCAGACGACGCGACGTTTCACCCTCCAGCAACTGTGAGGTCGTAACGAAAACCTCCTCCGGCTGCGGCGTGGCGGTCATGGTGGGCGTGGCTGTGGCCGTGGATGTCGCTGTGGGCGTGGGCGTGGCTGTTACGGTGGCTGTTCCGGTGGGCGTGCGGGTGGGCGTAACGGTCGGTGTGGCGGTTGGGGGTGTACCTGCCTGGACAATCAGGGGCAGGTAGACCGGACGGCGCGACTGGGCGGTCAGGCCGGCGCTACCGGCAACCAGGAGCATGAGCATGAGAATGGCGAACAGGGCAACCAGGCGCTGCATACAACGTTCCTTTCCGCTTGCGACGGGGATGGCCGATTGATCTGCATAGTTCTATCCCGGTGGATAAAGCTCTCAATGACACGACTTACGCGGTTGCTCACCCGAAAGGAAATTTCGCCTCCGGCAGGGCGGAAGATTCCATTCTTTTTCACAAAAATTTTGCACTTCGTGCAAAATTTTTGTGAAAAAGATCAAAAAGTA
>DAOTUI010000112.1:0-19320 GCA_034437035.1 Chloroflexaceae bacterium | reverse complement strand
GTTTCAATCCCCGATGGGGATGCATGGGTTTTCAAAGGGAAACCGCCCACCTTCATCGCCCCGCCGCCCCCCGCGGTTTCAATCCCCGATGGGGATGCATGGGTTTTCAAAGCTGCGTCATGCGTCCTGCCAGACGGGCGAGGACGAAGTTTCAATCCCCGATGGGGATGCATGGGTTTTCAAAGCCGGCGGTGAGCAGCGTGCCGTCAAAATCGTGGTGCGCGTTTCAATCCCCGATGGGGATGCATGGGTTTTCAAAGTCAGCAGCAAAATCCGCCACCACCGCGAACGACGCGTTTCAATCCCCGATGGGGATGCATGGGTTTTCAAAGCGGGGCGGCGGCAACGGCGGATCGGGCAGGATGATGTTTCAATCCCCGATGGGGATGCATGGGTTTTCAAAGTTGAGGATGAGGTTGGATGAGCGTGCTCACGGCCCTCGTTTCAATCCCCGATGGGTATGCATGGGTTTTCAAAGATGGTGACGGGGCGGCCGGTCGCCAGTTGCAGCGTAGTTTCAATCCCCGATGGGGATGCATGGGTTTTCAAAGTATCATTTGCGGATGTGGTGCAGCGTATTGTTCTGAGTTTCAATCCCCGATGGGGATGCATGGGTTTTCAAAGACGCACACGTCCCCGGTCCCCCACCATGAAGGAAGGGTTTCAATCCCCGATGGGGATGCATGGGTTTTCAAAGTTGACGCGCACCTCCTGAACCTCCCAAACGTTGTAAGTTTCAATCCCCGATGGGGATGCATGGGTTTTCAAAGCACCTGACCGGCGGCGGTTAACCGCCGGCAGCCTGAGTTTCAATCCCCGATGGGGATGCATGGGTTTTCAAAGTCCCGCATTCCGTCCCCCTTCCCTCAGAGATCGCGTGGTTTCAATCCCCGATGGGGATGCATGGGTTTTCAAAGTCGAGATCGTGGCGGCCATCGCGGCCACGGCTTGGTTTCAATCCCCGATGGGGATGCATGGGTTTTCAAAGCCCGCCATTGTGGAGGTGATTGGAATGCGGTAAAACCGGCCTTTTGCGAGAGCCTCGCCGCAAGTGCCATGTTTTGCCCTCATCGTTGTCCTCCTGTACCTATTATAACACACTTTTTGCCGCATGCTACTGCCCAATCGAGCTGTTGCGAGCGACTCCTGGGATTCTTCCCCATGCTTTGCCGCTCGCAATTGAAAGAACTGAGAACTGAGAACTGAGAACTGAGAACTGAGAACTGAGAACTGAGAACTGAGAACTGAGAACTGAGAACTCTGCCGACTGTTCACTGTCCACTGTCCACTGTCCACTGTCCACTGTCCACTGTCCACTATTCACTATACCACTGCCGTCAGACAATAACCGTGACCGGGTCGGATGGGTGCGCGCTGCCGATGGTGACAACGTCGCGCCGGCAGGCTCCGCACAGCGGGTAGAAGCGCACGCTATCCGTGTCGGCGTCCAGATGTTTGGCCAGCTTTGCGCGGAGTTCGATATACTGCCGTCGCGTGAGCCGGCATTCAAACAGCGAATATTGTGTCCACTGCCCATAGCCCGATAATACCCGGTGAACGCGGGTGCGCCGCCGGTCCACCGGAATATCATAGGCCACAACATATAGCGTGGTACCCTCTGCCATATTATCTCCTAGCGCACCGTAAACGGCACATACTGGTCGGTTTCGCCCAGGGCATATTTGGCAAACAGCCGGGCCTGCAATTCGATACAGCGCCGGTAGGTCACTTTGTAGGTGAAAACCGGATGCTGAATCTTCTCCTCCAGCCGGGCCTCAAACTTGGTCAGAAAGAGCTTGCGCGCGGCATCGTCCAGCCGGCAGCCGCCCATCTCATACTGGAAATCATCCGGCTTGAGTTGCCCGGTGTTGAGCAGGGTGATGACCACCGAGTCGACCACCAGCGGACGAAACTGCTCTACCAGGTCGAGGGCCAGGGCGGGCTTGCCAAATCCGGGTTGATGCAGCACGCCGATGCCCGCGTCCAACCCGACGGCCCAGACCAGCGATGCAACCTGTTTGGTCAGGAGCGTATAGCCAAACGAGAGCATGGCGTTGACCGGGTCGGTGGGCGGGCGCTTCACCCGGCCGGGAAATTCCCATGGGCTGCGCAGCATGGTCCCCAGCGCGCCATAGTAGGCACTGCTGCCGCTGCCCTCCAGCCCCAGCAACGGCCCCAGACCATGCATGCGGTCGGCCGGATCAATTGCAAGCGGTGCCGCCAGATGTTTTAACTGGTGTAGACAGTGGCGCACCTGCGTGGCCGCGCTGTCCAGCGCGGTCTGATCGCCCGGCGCGCGCGAACGGGCATAGCGCAGCAGCAGCGTGCGCATATTGACAAGCTTGCCGGCCACACACTGCCGCGCCACCGCAAACTGCCGCGCCGGGTCGGCCCGCAGCGCGCACTGGGCCATGCGCAGCCCGCTATTCTTGCCGGGATTGGCGGTCAGGGTACCGTACGACTGCCCATACTGCGAGAGATAGTGGACCGGAATGCCCCGTTGCAGCAGCGTCTGCAGGGCGGGCGTGGTCAGGGTGATATCCCCCAGGACCATCACCTGGTCGATTTTTGCCAACGGGACGCGTACCATGCGCCCCCGCTGGTTGGTTGTGCGGTCTTTGGGGAACTGCACCCGCAGGGCTTCGCCCTCGACCTTGACCGTGCTGTACTGTTCCATGAGATAGAGTGTTGTCATTGTCACCTCCACAGCGCCCGGAATTGAGAAATTGTCGGTGTCGGTTTCCACAGTGGTTCCTTCCTGATACGCGTTACGTGGTGGGTGTACACATCAGACACGTACGCCCACAAAGGCAGTCTTCGCCTGCGGCAGCATGGTACGTTTTTATTTTTTTCACAAAAATGTTGCACTTAGTGCAACATTTTTGTGAAAAAGCATGGGATCTTCCACCCTGCCGGAGGCGATATCTCCCGCCAAACGCGGGAGCGCCTGATACATAGCAGCATTGGACGTTTCGCGGGTTTCGCGCATGTCATGTTATTCGTGGTCCAAACGCCCACGGCGTAACGTGTGTTCCTGATAGAAAACATAGACCAAAGGGACGCAGAACAAAGCGGGCATGTCTCACGCGCCAACCCCAATCGCCATCCCCCAATCGCCAATCGCCATCCCCTACAGATCATCTTCCCAGGTGGGCGGGGTGCGTTGGCGGGCCAGCTTGCGCAGTTCGTCCGGCATGCAGAGCGGTTTGAGCGAGCAGTCCCGGCATTTGGCTTTGTTATCGATATGCGGCGGCAGGGCGGCGGCGGCGACCAGGCGCTGCGCCTCGGCTGCGATCTGCTCGGTCTCGGCGCGCAGTTCCGGCGTGAAGGCGACCTGCTCGCGTCGGCGCACAGCAAAGTAGAAGATCGCCCCCGCGTCAATCGTGATCCCCAGCCGTTCTTCCAGGCAGAGCGCCTGCCCGCAGAGTTGCACATGGTCGCTGCGCCACTGGCCGGGACGGCCCTTTTTGTACTCCACCGGATAGATCCGGCCGGCGCGCTCCTCCACCAGGTCACAGAAGCCCGCCAACTTCAGGCGCTCACTCCAGACATAGACGCGCCGCTCCTGGACGGCCTCACCGATCCAGGCTGTGCCGCCCAGGTCGATACCCTGGTGCCGCAGCGAGCCCTCGACCACATGCTCGTTGTAGAGCATCTCGCCCTGGATGAACTCGTAGGCGAAGCGGCGGGGGCAGTAGGCCAGCGCATTGAGCATCGCCAGCGGGATGTAGTCGGGCGTCTGGGTAATCGTGGTTGTGGCGGTATTCATCGGGTGGGCCTCCGTTCGCGGGCCGGCAGGCGGCGGCAGAGTCCCATGCCCCGGGCGGTTTTGGCCCCCACGCCCAGGTAAAAGGCCGCGTCGGCCAGCAGCGTCAGACAGCGCTGCTGCTCCGGGTCGGGCGGCAGTTCAAAGCTACAGCGGCCCACGAAACCCTTTTGCGGTCCGCTGCGCGTCTGCTCGGTGCGCGTCTGGAGTTGGTAATCGCTGACCAGGGTGTTTTCCCAGGCTGCTTGCACCAGCGGTTCCGCCAGATGGAGTTCGGACGGGGCCAGCGCGTTCCAGCGCCGCCAGAGCGCGCCGAAGATGTTGGCGGGGTGCGGGAGCAGCTCCAGCTTTTTGCGACCACGCGCGTCGCTGCCCTTGGTGATCGCCGTGGGCGTGACAAACTCCAGCGTCAGGCGGTCGGCCGGTTCAACTGCGGCCGCCAGGGCGGCGTAGGCGGCGTAGCCGGCCCAGGGATGGCTGCCGGGGGTGCCGGGGACATCGCGCACCGTCAGGGCGGTGCTGCCCAGGCGGAGCGCGGGCCGCGCGATCTGCTGCAGCAGCGCCTGCACCAGCGGTTGCCAGAGCGGGGAGGAGAGCAGGGTGACGCGAACCTCCAGTATGTGGCTGCGTTCGCTGCGTGGCAGCAGCGCCACGGTGAAGGGTTTGCCCGGCGCGGAGGCATGCAGATCATGGGCCAGCTCCGGGTCCACCTGCCGGACCAGTTCAAAGAAGAGCGCCTGCGCCTGTTGTCCATTGCCGGCGGGCGGGAGTCCGCCGGAGGCGGGGGCCAGCCGTATGACCAGGGCGAAGAGATCGGGGTCCATGGTATACTCCTTTTTTGAGTGATGAGTGATGAGTGATGAGTGATCAGTGATCAGTGATTCGTGGGCAGTGGGCAGTGTAACCCCTAACCCGTAACCCCTAACCCATAACCCATAACCAAAGGTGAACCGTATGGTAAAGATTACCGAAGCCGTATACGAAAATGGCGTGCTCAAGCCGGTTGATGCTTCCGGGCTGACGGAGCAGCGGCGCTACCGGCTGACCCTGGAAGAGCTACCCGTGCCGGAGTCGCCCCCTGCGCCGGAGGTGGCGGCGGAACTGGCGCGGCGCACCACGCTGCTGCCGGATGGCCGCCTGATCGTGCGCATTGGCGGGCTGTTTGAACAGGCGTTCGGTGATATTCCCGACGACGCCGATCCGATAGCCGATGCGTTGCAGGCATTGCGGCGCGAACGAGCGAATGCCCTGGAGCAGGATCTGGCCGGTTTTTTAGGCGAGGAACCAGACATAGATGAACTACCTCACTGATACGCATGCGCTGCTCTGGCACCTGTTTGCCCGGCAACGGTTAGGCGTGGCAGCCCGGGCTGCGTTTGATCACACTGACATTGGTCAGGCGCATATCACGATTCCTGTACTTGTGCTGGCAGAAACGATTCAGATTGTGCAAAAAAGTCGGCTGCCGGGAGCAACTGTGCCGCAGTTACTTGCCCATGTACGGCTGCTGCAACAGAGCTTGAATTACACGCTGCTTGAACTGGTTCCCGATACCGTGATTGCCAGCCATACCATGACTGCTATCCCGGATATTTTTGACCGCCTGATCGTTGCCAAGGCCCAGCGGTTACGCCTGCTGCTGATTACCCGTGATGCGACGATCAGCGCGGCTGGTGGTGTGCCGGTGGTCTGGGATTAGCGCAGCGGAGCGTAACCCGTCGTCCGTAATCCGTCGTCCGTCGTCCGTAATCCGTAAGTGATGGGTGACGCAGGACCGCTGTCCCCCGCCACCCGATCACCCGATCACCCGATCACCCGATCACCCGATCACCCGATCACCCGTTCCCCGCGTTACGCTTTGCGCTTCCCGGCACGTTTCGGCGGCGTGGTGAGTGGGATGTTGTAGCGCAGACCCACAGGTATTCCGCGTCCGGTGCCACTGATTTCGTAGTAGCGGCCCACCAGCCGTGCGTTGGCGACGAGGCTTGCCGGCGGCATTGAGATGATGTCGAAGGCATGGAGCATGCCCGTCGGCACGTCGAGGGGGTTGAGCGGGCAGACGGCGGTGAATGGACCGTCACGCTCGTTGACCTTGATCTCTTCTACTTCGACGTGGGTTTTGCTGTGCCATTTGCCCAGACGAATCCAGCGCGGTAGGGTGAGCGGCTGTTCACTCAGGACGTAGCAGGTGAAGGTAGACTCAGGGGCGAGTTCTTTTGCACGACCAATATTGGCAGGATAGTTGCGCCCACCAAACTGCTCGGATTTCCGATAGTAATTTACCTGACCCATCTTCCACGTTACTAGAAGATATTCCGTCTTCAGTGGTAGTGCTGGTGTCACATATACACCTGCCTGTTGCAGTAAGTACATGTCATCTGCGTAGGTGGGGCGGTAACTGTTGCAAAAATAGGGCAACCGGATACGTGTATCGTTAAAAAACGCATATGTGAGGGCATAATTATGCAAATACTGGCCCGTCTCATACAACGTGCCCATTTCGCGTGTCGCATAATATAGGCTTTCGTGCAGCGTTAGTTTACAGCGTACTATCTGCATTGCTGGTTCCTACTTGTTATCCCGAGCTTTCTTCGAGTAGGCCCGAGTCGTCTCATCGAGTTTCCACAAGAGATCGTGGGTTTGTTGCTGATTACTATAGATGGAAGTTGTCTCGGTGTAGAGATCGGCAGCTTCAGCCCCTATAAACGTCGTATCGTGGATTACAGGCTCCTGAACGATTAACATTTGGTAGGTCTGAACAGCAGCAGATAGTGCCGCTTCACGCTTCAACAGATCGTCTGTTTCATCATTTGAACGTAATACATCATAAATCCCCTGAGTAAAGCGTAAGTTACTGAAAATCTCACCGTTACTAAAGACTACACCAATCAAGTGGTTGTAGACACGTCCGGTGCGAGTTTCTTGTGCGCCATAGCGTTCCGTTCGTAACAAATTTCCCAGAATATACAGAAATGCTTCATAGGTCGGGTCACGCAGCGTGACAATACTTGGAAAAAAGACCTGTGGAACAACATAATCTTGCTCACCAAAACTACTGCGGGTTTTGCCGGTGTCTTGTGACGTCATCGTGCCATGTTCAAATAGAGCATTGAAGGAGAAAGCCTTATGTGATGTCTCGTAAGGTGTGATAGAATAGGCTGTGTCCACATACACCTTGGATTTTTCGGCACCCTCACTTCCAATTGCATAACCATAGAGCACACAATCAGGGCAGCGCTTGCAGAAGTCGGCACTATTGTATTCACAATAGCGTTCCTTGTCGTCTTTGGTATCAGTAATAATGCCAACTGAGCGCAGTAGCTCCCGTCCATTCAGGCGTTCCGGGGAAGATTGTTTGCGTTTGAAAAGGATCAGGCGTGTCATCGAATCTTTGTTAGCCTCAGCCAGACCACCCCGTACTCGGATAACATTCAAACTGCCATCGGTCTGGAAGAGCGGGAAGGATTCGGTTTCGCGTAGCAGAATAAAGTGAACGTATTTACCCGAAGGTTTGAAGGGAATTGTAGAATGAAAGACTGTACCGTCGGTCGCGAGGTTGGAAAGAACAGACATTGTGATCTCCTGATTGCTGATAGAGAAAAGCTATTATGTGTAAGGCTACAGACTCGGCTCGTCCGTGTCTTCGGTTAATTGGTCGCGGCGGGCATACTTTGAGAGATAGTAGAAACGCGCCGCTGAGCGAATGCGGTTGGCGCGCTCGCGCAGGATACCGCGATCACCATTACAGTAGCCTTTGAATGCCTCGTTGAGAAACAACTCGGCAAAGCATTCAATTTTCTGCCGCGAGATCGCCAACCGTTCCGGATAATTGCCAAGTGACTTATTGGTAGCAATTGGATCAAATCCCTGCGTAACAGAGTCACTCCGCACACGCTCTTGATCATCGTTAATTGCCCCGGCGACGAGCAGGAGCAGATCATCAGGATCGGTCTTGGGGTCGCTTTCAACGGTGACATCAATTGCAGTTGCCAGCGGACGCAGCACGGCATAGGCAGCCTTGAGATTCTCTGCTCGATAGAATACGGCATATCCATCTACAAGCTTACGAATAAACCTCATTGGGTCGTTCCCCCTTACAAGCGTAGTATAAATATTCATATAGCGGCGAACAGTAAATGGCGGAATGCCATCCCCTCCATCGCTATCATTGACCTTTTTCTTGGCTTTGGCTTTGGCTTTGCCTTTCGGTTTGGTACCCTCCTCTTTCGGCTTGCGCTGTTTGCGGTCGTAGTAGCTAAAAACATAGAGTGGGTCGGTGGCTACGTCTTTAGCTAACGCGTTGAGTTGGCTTAACTTGAAATCTTCCCATTTGATGTATTTGAGATCCGTAAACACATCAAGATGTAATTCATAAAGTCGAAGAAGCCGCCAGAGATTGGCCTCAATCTGATCAAGCCGCAACTCATTACCACCAAGCACATAGCTCGTAAAGCTATGAGGCGCATCTAGCACAGCAGTACCACGAAACTCCGCACCACTGCTATAGATTGGTATAAACGATGTGGTTGCCACCACTTTAATATCAAGCAGCAATGGCAGCGCCAGGGCGTAGAAGGTAGGCATCACCCAAGCATCGGTGTCGGTCAACTTATCCTTTTTCATTGGCGCACGTAGCGAGAAGAAAAATAACGAGGCAGGATCTCGCTCCGAAAAAGATGGCTTGTTGAGCGAGTACTGTGTGCGAGTCGTATCATCAAAGTCGAGCGCAACGAAATTCTCGTAAGTTGCCAGTGTATCAAGCGAGAAACCATTGTGCCCCAGGTGACGAATGAGATCAATTGGGCTAAGATCACGCAGCAAATTTACAAAATCGTGGATTACCTGGGCGGTTTCGACAGTGAAAAAGTAGGTTGGATAGAGGAACAGTGTAATCGGTTTCTCATGCTGAGCGGACCCGGCGCGCATCCCTTGCTGCACCTGGCGCAGCATCATTTCAATCGCACAGATGGGGCAGATACCACGTACCACTGTCGAAGTATCCAGGCGGGTTTTGTTGCTGTACTGCTGTGGCTTGAAGATAACCTCACTCTTGTCCTGCTGGCGTGCCTCATAGGGTGATGAACAGAGCGAACAGACGACCTTGTTAGTGGCTTTGCGTTCTATGTATTGCTGTATTTCAAGCGCAAAACGATTGGATAATGTAGCAATAGGATCCAGTATTTGCCCATCTACCGTGAGCACACTTCCAACATAGTCATAGAACGCAGTTTGAAATCGACCGTCGGTTGAAGGTTTGTGCCCGTGCTGATCAAGGAAGTGCAGTATCTTTTCGCCAATTGCTTCCATTCGTTGTTCTAGCAGATCTGGTTCGAGGGAATGAGTCTGGAGATAACGCCCAGCCACATAAAACCAACCGGTTGGTGTTCCGCTCCGTGCTGCCTCAGCCCGTTCAAGGCTGATTTCGTCATGTAATTCAAGAATCTCGAGCAGCAATCGCGTGGCCCAATCGGATTTTGGAAACCAATAGCGTAGCATACGTCGCCAGATAAACCCAAGAAACTCAGCAAGTTGATCAACCCGTACGTCTGTCGGTAATCCCTGTTCCTGCATGAAAGTGGTGCCAAGTTCCGCAAACATTTCCTTCTTTTCTTTTGCTGATAACCGGGCACTATCGATCCCTTGATGATCACTAATTTCCGCTCCGAGCCGTTCGGCCGCCAGTGGTGTACGGATACGCATAGCTGCCTGTCGTCCGGCAAGTAGTAACATCACGGGTGAAAGCAGTTCGTAAAGTACGGGTGGTACTTTCATATAATCTTTGGTCCGGTTGATACGTAAACCGCCTTCAATTGTTTCGGTGTCTTCGACATCGATACCATATTCATACTGTAAGTTGCGTTCATCCATGCCCGCAAGGGTGGCACCAATTTCAGACCAGACAACATTAATCAACGTCTCCGTCTCAAGGCTGGCTTGGTGTTCATTGGTGACGATGTACACTACACCATCGGGGAAGAAGAGGTAAGGCTGATACCCTTGTTGCTCAAGCGCTCGCATGAGAGCATTATTAATTACATTTGAAAGTAACCCTCGTACATCAGTGAGTTGGTGATATGCCAGGCGAGGTATCTGACTGGTACCAAAGAGCACGCCGAGTTTTGTACGCAGGTTTTGTGCCGTGTCGCGCCCGCGACTGTCACGCTCCACCACATCAGAGGGGCGAGTAATATGAACCAGCACATCGGCAAAAGCTGCAAGATCACGCAGGATAAACAGGCGACGCTCGCGTAACTGGAGATTAGGAAAGAGGCTCCAATTCAGGTTTGCACCCTGAACAGTCTGAGTATTCTGAGCCAGAAATACTACATCATCAAGATACTGTTTCCAGTCAGGAAGAAAAGCATCAAAGCGCAGCCAATTTCCCATATCTGCAACAATATTCCGTATCGAGGGAATACGTCCGGCATCGATCTTGATGCCATGCACTTTAGTATAATCGTGAACTATGAAACCGAGAATCCAGACCTGCCATTCAAGATCGCGCAGTTGTTTCTCTGGCGGCAACATTTCAGCCATGTGTAATCCAGCGAAAATACCGTTAAATAGATGGGCAGCAAGACTCTGATCGGGATTATTCGTGAAGCGCTGACGTTCCTGGTCGGTGTACGCCACGGCCTCTGGTGGCAGCATCAAGTCACGTTCACCGGGCAGTTTTCCACCAGAACCGCCCAGTGCTGGAATCCGGCTAAACGCGATTAGCACCTGCGGTGCCAGTGTTTCAACAAACTGCTGCATAATAGGGTGGCGGTTAACAACCGCGCGGCGCAGTAATTCCTGGTGAATCATAGGTGCCTCAGCTACAGGATAATGGGGGCTTCTTCCTCGTCCTTGTTCCGTAACCAGAGCGCTTCAGCTTCGAGCAGCAGCGCTGCCTGACCCAGGGCCAGCGTATAACGCACTTCGTGGCTATCTTCAACCTGGTAGAGTGGAAAGAAGGGTGGTAATCGCAATCTGCGGCGTAATTCCGTTGTATCGCGTTTCGTCACATAGGCGATCACTGCTTGCCGACGCAAGATAGGGTTGAGCAGTTTTGTCTCCTCAGTGCGTGGCTTTTTGATCGATAGTCCTTTCAACAGCAGCACACAGTTCGTCTGGATTTTTGGATCAAACCGATCAATCTGGAGGAGCAGACGCTCTTTCTCTGACCAGAACTCATCAACATAGAGGATTAGTGGGTGATCCTCGTGTTTTAGACCGTAACGCAACTGTCCCAGAACTGCTTTACGCTGCTCAGAATCAGGATGACGTTCGATAAGCGCCTGCTTGAAAGACTCATAATCAGCAATGCATATCTCACTGCTCTGAGCAATGACGAACGTATCATAGGTCAAAAATGCAGAAGGGTCTACACTGTCGTCCCATATGCCTGCCTGGAATGAAGAGGAGCCACGAAAGGTCAGTACTTCATCAAGAATGGCGCGACAGGTGGTACTACCTGGTTCGTTTTTGCTGAGGTGCATAGAGCGGTAGCGGCCGACAGCCTTATTGATGTCCTTAAGATTAAGCGCGTGTTGATACTGCTGGCGTAACTTTGCCGCCGCCTCAGTATGAGTGCCACCGCGCCTTGGATCTTCCAGTGTGTGGATGATATGTGCTGCCTGAAGCGCACCCCAACGCCGGACATAGCGGCGGAAATCGGTTGTGTGGGGAAACGCAGCCGATGCAGCATCGCGCAGTAAGGTTGGTCGGTCAACACTGTCACCTGCACGTATGTCCCGATCTGTCAGTTCTTTGACAAAGTTATCGTAGATCCAGGGTGTGCGTCCATTGAAAAGGGCATGTGCTTCATAATGGGCAAATGTTGTTCCATCCCGACGACATCGACCAAGGCGTCCTAATCGTTGGAGGAATGTTCCAGCATCAGGAGCCTCAAAAATGAGCAGGCTGATGTTGAAATCTACTCCAACATCAATTGTCGAAGTCCCAACAATTATATCAGCATCTGCCATTGCCAGCTTTCGACGTTCATCATCGGTCAAACCCGTGTTTTCACCAACGCTGATTCCTTGAAGTTCTCTTTGTAAGAAGCGAGCAATGCGCCGCGCTTCGACTACACTATTAACAATCACCGCCCCACGCGGGCGCGGCAAGTCGCTGTTTTGCCAGTGGTTCTGAATGAGTGCGAGGTTATCCTGTAGCCACTGCTCGACATTTTGCTGCTCGCCAAGTTTATGCAAGGTAAGATCAGCCCCGTGTAGAACCTGGCGATATCCGTCTGCTGGAGTGGCACGATAGGTACCACTAATTTGACATACGCGCAGATCACTGGCGCGTAACAGGTCGGTAAAGACACTGCTTGGAGTTGCCGAAGAGAAGAGAAAGCGCGGCCGATCCGGTTTGTTCAGATTGGCCGTTGCACAGAAAAAGAGCATGGCAGTGATTGCAGAGACCATCTGCGGCGTGCTAAAGATGTGAAATTCGTCGAAGATAAAGTCGCCGTAGTAAGCCGTGAGGCGGGCAGGCAATTCCTGGTTTGATAAGACCTGGGAGCCGTAGCGATAGTTGATCATCAAGTGAAAGATATCGGGGTTTGTCAGAACAACTTGGTAACTGTCCAGAATTGAGCTTAACGCATCGGCGCGGCGCGCGAACTCTGGATGTTCTTCTATGATCTGTCCAATCTTTGCTCCCCATAAAGCAGTAAAATGGAGGTTACTTTTAAAATCGGTGTTGTACTGTTCAAACTGCCGTCGTTGGTCGCGTGCCAACTCATTTGTGGGATACATGCCAAACGCTCCCCGATCGGGATAAATCAGCGTAGGCAAATATGCCGCCAGGCTTTTCCCGTCCCCCGTCATTGCCGTGTTGATAACGACATCGATATCAGGATTTATTAATGCCTCATAAGTTGCGAGTTGGTGCTGCGAGAGGGTGAAAGACTTGCCGGTATGCTGCTCAATCTCTTGCAACTTCTGGTGTAAAGGTTGCTGGTTAGCAACATCGAAAGGATTAGCCAGCTTCGAGTAGACCGGGAGTGTTTTGATCTGCATTGTACTTCCTGCCATGTTCACTATTACTCATTCTAAGCAGTATACTATACCGTTCACCACAAAGCATTACCAGCTTTGAGCAGGTGCAGACAACTGCTGCCTCTAGCATAGCATACCGATTCGGACTCGTGGAGTCGACTTAGCCGGTTTATTGGTTTCTTTTAGGCGGATCTCGATGCATTGCGCACATAATAGTAAATTCCCGCATCAATCACGATACGCTTCCATGGTGTATCTTTTTCATATCCAACGTCGACAGCCTTCTGGCAGATGCTTTGGATCTGGTTGTTGATAGTGCTGGGGCTTTTATGCATCTTATGAGCCAGGTACTTAGCTGTGGCTCCTGTGGTGGCGGCATGCTCAAGGAGTTCTTGCAAAGCAGGAGAGAGCCTGGGATACAAGTCACTCATGCGCTGTAGGGATTGTTGATAGTGCGAGTTTGTTGAATCATCACTCATGATGTTCTCCTTGTTACTTAGTATACTGATCTAAAGGTAGTTGTAGATGCGGCTTATAGCCACACGCCGGTTAGCGGCAACCCACCAGCGGGAACGCGGTTACAAACCAAAGGTAGTTGCAGGTGCGGCTTATAGCCGCACGCCGGTTGGCGGCAACCCACCAGCGGGAACGCGGTTACAAACCGCGCCTGCTCTATCGTCGGTCGAGCGCTTTTGACAGTTCCGCTATAGATTTTCGAAGTTGAAACTTGAGGCGTGACAGACTAACTTGGCATGGAAAGTCGCTCTCGATCCGACATTTCACGTCTTCGATCTGGCGAACACAATCCCAGGAAAATTGTTGCAAGGTTGTTTGCAAACGATCAATCTGCTCAAGAACAACAATTAGCTCTTCTTCGTTCATACCGTCTCCAAGAGATAACACCGCGCTTACCAAAGTAATGTTGTCCAAAAAAAATATAGCACATATGAACCAGATTATCGATAGGCAAGATCACCTATCTTGGATACATCCCCGCTGGGGATTGTAGGGCTATACCACCGAGAGATAACACGGCGCTGTTTCAATCCCCAATGAGGATATTATGAAACCTGGCCCCTACCATATAAGTATAACACAACCTGGCAGCCAACCCACCACCGGAGACGCATCTCCTCGCCGCTTCACCTCTTCACCTCTCCGCATCCTCGCCTCTCCGTATCCTCGCATCCTCGCCTCACGACACGTACAAGCGTGTCAACGCCGCCACATCACCCGCCATCTCCGCGCGGAGCCAGGCCGGCTCAAGCAGTTCAGCGTTACCCGCATAGCGGAGCAGCGTTCGCCGGATAAAGAAGCCGCTGCGGCCCTCCGCCTCGATAATCACATCACCATTCGGCAATCGCTCAACCACGCGCTGGTTGTGGAAGCGCCGGCTCATCTCGTCCCGCGCCAGCATCGCTGCCAGCCGGTAGCGAAAGGTGATCAACCGCCGCGCGTGGGCCATATCCGGCGGCAATCGCTCCAGCAGCGCGAAGTGCTCATCGTCCTGAATGCGGTCAATGCGGAAGTCATGGATCTGCCCGCTGTTGTGGGAGTAGCCCACAAAGTAGAAGTGCCGCTCATAATACTCGATGGCGAACGGCTCCACCTGCCGATGCAGTTTAGGCGCGGGGCTGCCCCGCGAACGATAGCTAAAGCGCACCAGCCGCCGCGTGGTGATCGCCTCTTCCAGGCGGTTTGTCAGTGTGGCGTAGGGTGCATAGTCAATGGCCGGTTGCACCGGTACCTGGAGGGCCTGCTGCTGCTGGTAGATCTGTTGCTCACGCTCGGTCAGGTGCGCGGTGAGGCGGGTCAGCAGGGCGTGGATGGCCGGTGCCTGCGGATGACCGGCATCAAACGTATCCCGCAGGAGGGCCAGCGTGCGCAGTTCGTCCGGCGTAAAAATCGGCAGGCCACCATGCAGGGTATAGACCGGCGGACGCGTCCGGCTGCGCTCAACGATAATTCCGAGGCGCTGGAGATACTCCAGATCGCGGTCAAGCATGCGGATGTCGCTCCGGGTGCCGGGGTATGCCTGCTGCTCCCGGACGGCCTGAAGCAGCGCCGGCCGATCCAGTGGCTGGTCGCGCAGTGCAAGCAGCAGAGCCGCAAAGCGGCGAATGATTTTGGTATCGGATGAGTGAGCTGGTGCCATGGGGTTATTTTCAATCAGAGTGGTAGCGCACGGGATGCAGCGCTGGTCCGTATCCAGATTTGCGCGAACTGTGAGGTATGTGCGTGAGATTCAGACGCATACGCGCTAGAGCGGACGACGCGCCGGTACGCCCACCGCGCGCGGGTATTCCAGCGGGGTTGCGCGCGTTTTGCCGATAACGACCAGGGTGCGCGGGTCTACACCGGGGAGCGTAACCGGCTCAACCGCCGGCACCGCTCCCCCAAGAATTTTAATCGCCCGCCGTGCTGCAGCAAGCTCCGCCGCAACATCCGCACCTTTGGGTGCAAGCAGGCGTCCCCCCAGGCGGACAAGCGGTAAGCCATACTCGGCCAGGACGCGCAACCCGGCCACCGCGCGTGCCGTCGCCACATCGTACTGCTCGCGGTGCTGTGGATCATGCCCGACCACCTCGGCGCGGCTATCCAGCACGGTGACATTGTCCAGGGCCAGCCGTTCGACAATATGCCCGAGGAATGCGGCTTTTTTACCGACCGACTCGACCAGCGTCAGACGTAGGGATGGGTGCAGAATCTTGAGCGGAATGCCGGGGAACCCCGCGCCACTCCCGATATCAATCAGCGAAGCGGGCGTATCGCCCCAGGCCCAGGCGCAGCGCAGTGAGTCGAGGAAGTGCCGGACGGCAATCCCTTCCGGGTCGGTGATCGCGGTCAGGTTGACACGCACATTCCAGATCTGGAGTGTGCTGGTGTAGGCGGCAAACTGCTTCAGTTGCCTTTCCGTGAGTGGCAACCCCCAGGCTGCGGCAGTCTCGGCGAGTAGCGTTTGCAGAGACATTTGTTGTCCGTAGTCCGTAATCCGTAATCCGTAGTTCGTAGTCCGTAGTCCGTAATCCGTAGTTCGTATCCCGTAATCCGTAATCTGTCGTCTGTCGTCTGTCATCTGTCGTCCGTCGTCTGTCATCTGTCGTCCGTAAATGGGCGGTTGCGGAGGAGCCTGCTGTGGGTCGGCTCTGCCAAAGACTCCTCCCGGCATCCAGCACGCGCCGGGTGCTACAGCGCTGCTACCGCCTCTATCTCGATCCGCGCGCCTTTGGGCAGCGCTGCAACCTGAAAAGCCGAGCGGGCGGGCGGGTCGTTGGGGAAGAACTCGGCGTAGGCCGCATTCATTGTCGCAAAATCATTAATGTCCGCCAGGAAGACGGTGGTTTTGACGACCTGTGCCAGCGAGCTATTCGCTACCTCCAGGATGGCCTGGATATTCCTGAGGCACTGGCGCGTCTGAGCGGCAATATCGCCCTCGATCAGTTCACCACTGCCCGGATCAAGCGGAATCTGCCCCGATACAAAGACCAACCCTTCAGCGCGGATGGCCTGGGAGTAGGGACCAACGGCCTGCGGCGCGAGAACGGTCTGGATAACTTTATGGGTTGTCATATTTCTCCTCTTTATAGGTTATAGTTGCATACCAATTTGCCGGTAAAACGGCCATCAATCGTCAGGTGCGCACCAGGCGGGCAAACTCCGCATGCCGGTTCGTCACCACAGCGTTCTCTGTGTCCGCTGTGGTTATAACAACAGATCAGTAGCAACCCGGCTTCAGCGGCCCGCTGCCACTGTTCTTGTGTCATGATAGCAGGGTTGCACGGGTTGCGCGGGCATATTTGGGCGGAATCTGCCGGCATACGCCTCTGTCGCTACGGCCTACTCCACCCGGCCCATCGCCCGCCACTCGGCATAGGCCGCACGGAGACGCAGCTCCCACGCCGGGGAGATCCGTCCGGCGAGCCGGTAAGCTGTGCGCTCTATGCCGGGTCCGGCCAGGCGAGCCACTGCGGCCTGCACCGCCACACCACTGAAGCACAGATAAGCGCGGAGCCAGCGGATGATATTCACCGGTCCCAGCACCTGCCAGGTGGCAACCAGAACCCGGGGGTAGCGCTCCAACACGCGCACCAGAATATTCCGGTAATCGTTCCAGCAGATCCGATCCTGGAAGAAGCGGATTGCTGGTGAGTTGCCCAGATCATTCAGCGTGCCCAGGAAGACATGGAGCAGTTCGTTCACCTGGTGCGGTTTGCCCCAGGGATGCATAAAACGCCGGAAAACCCAGGTGAGTGCAACATTGGTCTGAAATGCAGTGACCCGCTCCAGGTGCTGCGGTTCCAGCAGATTATGGTGCAACGCGAAGCTGAGCAGACTGCTGGTGCGCGGCAGATTGCGCACATGCGCGCCAAAGCCGCAGAGGGTCAGGGGATTGTGCTGCGCCGCCGCATCACCAATGGGCACCACTCCGCGCAGGAGTGGTGCCGCCTGCGAGTGCATGCTGTGATCAGTCGGAATGTAGCTATAAACCGGTTTGATATGCTGAAAATCCGGCCCCGGTTGTTTGTAGTTCGGCAGCAGCGTAAAGTAGTGCTCAAACAGATCGAGCAGTGAGAAGGTTTCCCCAGGCGGCTGCGGACGCCGATTGTCGTTCAGGGTGGCGTAGTAGGATACTGAAACAGCCAGTTCATCGCCGCGTCCCGGCAACCCCTGCCAGAGCAGTTGATGATTGTGCTGCGCATCGGCGTTACTGGTCAGAATCTCGCCGACGGTTGGATCATGCTGGTCTGGAGCAGTCCCCGCAACCAGGCCGCGCGCGACGGTACCCACCACGGGACAGACCCCGGCAAAGGGGCGACCGGCGTAGCGTTTTTGCGTCAGCGGCGAGAGCGGTCCCATGCCGTCGAGCAGCAACCGGGTGCTGTAGGTTTCGTGCGTGATGGTGTCACCGGCGGGCGCAGTGGCATCCTCCAGTTCCACCTCAACGCGCAGCGGCCCATCCTGTGCGATCCGCACCTGGCAAAGAGTGCGGTAATCGTGGACAACACCGCCGGCAGCTTCCAGTTTCCGGCGCAGCAGGCGCAGCAGCGCACCGGCGTCGAGGGCCAGGTTGCGTACATTGGGCAACCGGAGTTCATGCGGTGGGACGCTGCTGTAGGGGCTGGTGTAAAAGCGCACCAGACTGCTGCGATATTCGCGCATAATCACATCAGCGAGTTCGTCCCAGCGCATCAGGCCCAGATCCACCAGCGCCTGCAGTTCATCCCGGCTGATGTTCCAGATGTGCTGCACACAACCGACCTCGCCACGGTCAAACAGCATCACCCGCCAACCATAGCAGTGGGCCATCGTCGCCGCGTGCAACAGTCCCAGCCCGCCTCCGGCATAGATCAGATCAAAGTCGGTCGCGTCCGTTGTCGCGGGCATTGGGGTCAGGTGGTAGATGTTGCCGGCAACCTCGCCGCGCATAAGCCGCTGCCAACCCTGCTCCAACGCATAGACGCGCGCGAGTTGATCAACCGCATGCATCGCCCTGAAGCAGTCCACGGTCTGAGGATAACGCTCCCGCAGCATGTCGGCCGGATTGTGTACAGAGGATGGGTGAATCGGGCCGGGAGACACACTATTGTCGGTATGGGTATGCTCCCACGTTGTCGTTTCTCCCTGCGCCGTCACCACGGCCGGGGTGCTTGCAACCGGCGCAACTGTTCCGGTTGTCCCCGCAATCAGGTGTGACTGCAACTGCGCGCTGCACGCCTGAAAGACATGTATCAGCCGGCGGTTCATGCGAGCATACTGCCAGGGCCGGCGTAGTCCTATCCCCTCAACCGCGATATGGATGGTGGCATGCGTGGCAATGACCGCGTCGTACAGCCAGATATCGATCTGCACCGACGCGCCGGTTGCGGCGATGGGCCTGATCTGCCGGCGGATCCGCTTTGTATACCTGGCAGCATGCGCATGCGCCGGGTTGGGCTGCACCTCTTCATACCCGACCGTGTAGAGTTCGTTTTCCCAATACCAGGTTTCACCCAATCGTTCAGCGCCGGTGGGGAGCGCCGCCCAGACTGCCGGGTCATGGAGTGCATTCCAGGTAAACGCAAACGGCGCAGGCAACTCCAGGTAATCGGTATGGGTGAGCCGCATGCTAGAGCCCTAAAATCCCCGGTGTGCCATGGCCGGCCCGGCGCAGCCGCTCAACGTGGCCCCAGGTTGGGCGCACCGGCGGACGCATCGGGCGCAATCCCTGCACCGTCAGCGATGCAGAGGCCGACCAGTGCCAGTCTTCTCGGGGTTGCTGCCGGCGGGCGGCTTCATCCGCCAGGTATGCCCCAATAACCGCCAGAATTGCCGCCGCTTCGTCGTCTGATGGACGTGGTTCAATTTTGAGCATCGTGCCTTCCTTATCTCTTTCTTTAACTAACAGGACTTACGCGGTTGATATACAAACCGGACGTTTCACCCGATGAAAGTCAGCTTCGCCTGCGGCAGCATGGTACTTTTTTATCTTTTTCACGAACATTTGGCTCTGTGAGCCAAATGTTCGTGAAAAAGGATGCTCGGTTCCGCCCTACCGGAGGCGAAACCAGTTTCTCAAGGAGGGAC
>DAOTUI010000111.1:0-29703 GCA_034437035.1 Chloroflexaceae bacterium | reverse complement strand
TCAGAATCGGCTTTTCTTACTTGACAGTCTGAACGATCTCGGACTGCCAGAAAAACTTTCTGGTGCATCAGGAAGGGATGAACAAGTCATTCCGTTATGTTAACTGTCAAGTAGGTTTGAACCATGTCTTAGCGATACCCGCCTGGTTCCATCCCGGTGCCGATCTTTCTCTCCATGCGGTGCCGCTCCCGCCGCGCTTAACTTCAATCTCTTTACCGCATAACCACACCTGCTTCTGCGCATAGACCAGATCCGACCTTTGACCGATAGACAGCGCGCCCGGCCTGCGCTACAATGTGACTACCTGGTCATGTGACCGTGTAGTCATATGACTGACGGGTCATACCAGTCAGGAGTCAGGAGGGCGTATGCCGACACAGACCTTTTTTAACCTGCCGGAGGCGAAACGCCAGGCGCTGCTTGATGCGGCCATCGACGAGTTTGCCGATAATAGCTATAACCACGCCTCGATCTCGCGGATCGTTGCGCGCCTGGGCATTGCCAAGGGCAGCATCTACCAATACTTTCAGGACAAGCAGGATCTCTATCTCTATCTGCTGGACCTGGTGATCCAGGAGAAGCTGGCGTTGCTGCATGGCGTGCAACCGCCCGACCCGCAGATGAACATCTTTGCCTTTCTGCGCCGGCTGCTGCGGTCGAGTACGGACTTCAACTTCACCCGGCCGCGGCTGGCTCAGGTCGCCTATCGCGCTATCTATGACGATTTACCCTTTCATGATGAGACGATTGCGCGGATGCGCGCGGCTTCGGCTACCTACATTTCGCAACTGGTTCAGCAGGGGATCACCCAGGGCGATATCGCCCCGGAAGTTGACCCGGAGCTGGCGGTGTTTGTGATTAACACCCTGTCAGCCGATTTTGGTAATTTTATCTTTGCCCGCCTGGGCGTCGATCCCCGCACGTTAGACGGAGAGAATCCGCTGCGGCAGCATCTGCCGGAGATTGAACAACTCTTCGAGCAACTGGTCACTATTCTTGAACAAGGACTCGGCAACCGGCAAGCCGGCGCAGCACCGAGCCGGGAGTCACAAGGAGCAACCGATGATACACGTTGAACATCTTTACCATTCGTATGGGCGGAACGATACGTTCCAGGTTAATGATATTTCGTTTGATGTCGGTGAGGGCGAAATCTTCGGCTTTCTGGGGCCCAATGGCGCGGGTAAGAGTACCACCCAGAACATTATGATCGGGCTGTTGCCGCTGCAGCGCGGCCAGGTAACAATCGCCGGGCACGATATTCGTCGCCCCGGACGTGAACTGTTTAACCTGATCGGCGTCTCGTTTGAGCAGCCGAATGTCTATAAACGACTGACCGGGCTGGAGAATCTGCAGTTCTTCCGGGGGCTCTACGCGGTCCCGACAACTGAGCCGCGCGAGTTGCTGGCCCGCCTGGGGCTGGCCGATGCCGCCAACAAGCGTGCGGGCACCTACTCGAAAGGGATGCAGCAGCGGCTGGTGCTGGCCCGCTCGCTGCTGAACAAGCCGCGCATCTGGTTCCTGGACGAGCCCACGTCCGGCCTGGACCCGACGACGGCGCAGTCGATCAAGCGGTTGATCCGTGAGCAGCAGGCCGCCGGCACGACGATCTTTCTGACCACGCACGATATGCATGTCGCCGAAGAGCTATGTGACCGTGTGGCCTTCCTGAACGCCGGCCGGATTGCCGCCATCGACACGCCGCGCAGCCTGAAACTACGCTACGGACAGCAGCAGATCAAGGTTGAGTATCGACAGAACGGCAGCGTTGCCAGCGAGTGGCTCTCGCCGCAGGATGAACGCGCCCGCCGACGCCTGCTCGAGCTGATGGAATTGGGCGCGCTGGAAACCGTTCACTCGCAAGAGGCGGGTCTGGAAGAAGTCTTTGTCACCGTGACCGGAAGGGGGTTGCAGTGATGGCACAACGTTTATGGATCTCGCTGCGCCGGGATAATCTGATCAACTGGCGCAACTTTTACTATGCGGTAACGCTGGCGGTGGCGCTGATCTATCTGGCGCTGGTCCGCTGGGTTATTCCCACCGATATCACAGTCACGCCAACCATTTATATTGCGGATCAAACCGCCGAAGGGCGCTATGCCGCCTATGTCGCGGAGCAACTGCGCACCGAAGAGCTGGTCGGCCCGGCGCAACTGGTCGGCAGCGTGGAAGAACTGCGCGCATCACTCGTAGAAAACCGGAATAGCGTCGGTGTGGCGCTTTACCCCGACACACCGCTGCCGGAGGTGACGCTCTTCTTTCAGGGCTACGAGAATCCGCAGGTGCGCAACCTGCTGGCGGTCGCGCTGGAGGACTCGTTGCGCGAGGCGTACGATCAACCCTGGCCGGTGACAACCGCGTTTCCGCAGCAGGTGCTGCGCGGGGCAGATCGGAGCACGCCCGTTCCGCTGAACCAGATGCTGGTGCCGTTTCTGCTCTTCTCCGATGCTGTGCTGATCGGGCTGTTCTTTATTGCGGCGCTGATCTTTATGGAGAAAGACGAGGGCACGTTGCGAGCCTACCTGGTAGCCCCAGGGCATATCTGGGAATATTTGCTCTCCAAGGCGCTGAACCTGATGCTCCTGGCGGTGATCTTTACGCTGCTCTTTGTGCCGGCGACGATTGGCCTGGGCGCGAACT
Organism: Chloroflexaceae bacterium; assembly: GCA_034437035.1. Classification (GTDB taxonomy): domain Bacteria; phylum Chloroflexota; class Chloroflexia; order Chloroflexales; family Chloroflexaceae; genus CAKZQX01. Next base: position 27,063 of record DAOTUI010000111.1, on the reverse strand, counting down.
ATCTCTACCTGCTGCTGCTGGTGGCGCTGGGCAGTATCTTTGCCTCGCTATTGGGCACACTGGTGGCGGTACATTTCGAGAACCTGACGCAGTTCCTGTTCCCGGCGGTCTTTGTGATTATCCTGATTAGCCTGCCCGCCGTGGTTTTTGTGATGCCGGGGTTTGCCCCCTTCTGGCTGCGCTGGTTGCCGACCTACCCGCTGGTCTTCGGGCTGCGCGAGGCAATCTTCCCCACCGGCAATCCGCAGATTATCGTCACCGCTGCGCTGACCATGCTGCTGCTGGATGGAGCGCTGCTGGTGATCAGCAGTTGGGTCTTCCGGCGACAACTGGCACATGCCTGAGTTGCGTGTGACAAAACCGGCAACCGATGGAGCGATTTTATCTGGAATATTGCGGGTTGTTGGTTTGGGGTTTCTTAACCGGAATTAGCACTTTGGAGTGCAGTAGCCATGCTACTGCAAAGAAGGTGGTAGCAATGGCTACCGCGAAGGAGTAGTCTCGTGAAACGCATACGAACATTGATCCGGCGGGATCTGCTCAGCATGAGCAAGGACGCGATTATCATCTACAGCATTGTCGCGCCGCTGCTGCTGGCAGTGGGGGTGCGGCTGTTCCTGCCCGCGCTGGGTCAGGCAACCATAAATGTTGTGGTGACGGAAGATCTCTCGGCTGAGATGGTGGGCCGGCTCGAAGCCTATCTCAATGTGGAAGTGGTGTCGGACCAGGCGGCGCTGGAGCAGCGCGTGCTGGCACTTGACGATACCGCCGGTATTCTGGTAGATGCCCAGAGCGACTACCGCATCGTGCTGGAGGGCAACGAGTCCCACGACACAGAAGTGCTGCCCGAGATGGTACTGCGCCGGGTGTTGAGCAGCAACGATCAGGAAATGACCTTCGAGACGGTTGAGGTTGCGCCGACGCCTTTCCCCTTCCGGGAGCTTATGGGCGCGTTTTTCGCGCTGGGCGTGCTGTCTATCAGCAGCGTCGTAATGAGCCTGAATATCGTGGAGGACCGGGAGAGCGGTACGATGCGCGCGATGGGCGTTACACCGCTAGGGCGGGGCGAGTATGTCCTGGCGCGCAGCCTGCTGGCCGGGGGGCTGATGCTGCTAACGGTCTTTGGCTCGCTCTGGCTACTGGGGCTGACCGGGTTCAACTACCTGCAAGTGCTGGTGGCGGTGCTGGTGGCGGCACTTTTCGCCGTGTTGATCGGCTTTGTGATCGGTGCAATCAGTGGCAACCAGATCGCCGCGCTGGCAAATATTAAATTCGGCGTTCTGCTCTTCTTGCTGCCCTCCTTCCTGACGCTGCTCCTGCCGGAGCAATTCGCGTGGACGCTGGCCTGGGTGCCGACTTACTGGGCCTTTATGATCTTCCGGGCGATCCTGGTTGACGGCGTGGCCTGGGCGGGCCTCTGGCTGCCGCTGCTGGTGAACCTGCTGCTCAGTCTGGTTTCTATCGGGATTGCTTATTCCTGGCTCAAGGGTAAGCTGGCCTTTGCGCGCAATTAGGTTCGTGACGAAATTTCCGCACATCGCAGCGGCACAGCAAATACCGCTGCGGTGCGTGACTCACTCCTGCGGACGCGCAGAAGCGCGTCCCTACTGTAAACATCTTCCCTTCTGGATGCGTAACCACGTAACGCGTGGCATATGACAGGACTTACGCAGTGGGCGTACAAATCAGGCATGTACGCCTACAAAGGCCGTTTTCGCCGGCGGCAGCATGGTACGTTTGTATCTTTTTCAGGAAATGTGGCACAATGTGCCACATTTCCTGAAAAAGACGGTCCCATTCCACCCTGCCGGAGGCGAATCGGGCCATGGGTCCAGGCACATGCCTGGTTTGGAACCGACCGCGTAAGTCCTGTCATATGACACGACTTATACCGCCTGGTTATCATAGCCACAGAGTTCACCGAGGACGCATAGGACTTACGCGGTGGACGTGCAAACCGGACGGTTGATTGAAATGAATGGCCCGATGCGCCTGCGACCGCATGGGATGTTCGTAGCGTTTTCACGACATAGTTGCCCGTTGGGCAAACATTTCATGAAAACGGTGATCTGTTCCGCCCTGCTGGATGCGAAATGCATCGCCCGGTGGAGAACGGCGTAAGTCCTGACGCAGAGATGTTGAATGGGTAATGTGCTACCCTACGCTCATTGCACCCATTCCGGCTCATTGCTGGTTTGATGGCAAACTGGTATTACGCGGTGCGCATTCAAACGGGACATTTCACCCGATGGAAGCCGGATTCGCCGGCGGCAGTATGGTACTTTCTTATCTTCTTCACAAAAATGTTGCACACAATGCAATATTTTTGTGAAAAAGAATGGGATCTTCCGCCCTGCCGGAGGCGAGTCGGGCCGTTTATTCAGGCACATGCCGGGTTTGGAACCGACCGCGTAAGTCCTGTCATATGAGCGGCCGGGGTGTGGGGGCATGGCCCGCGCCGGCCAAAGCTGTGCAACGACTTTTTGATTTTTTTCGACCAGACCTCTAGACGAACTACGTAAAATGATGTATAATTGCAAACGGAACAATTTGCACAGAATATACGGATCGAAGGCACCGCATGTCCTCAACCCAACGCTTGCAACCTTATTAGATAAGTGAGACTGTGCATGCGTGTTCTTCTATACTCTATTTCCTCAGTTCTCCCAGCAAGCGCTGTACTCGCGCAAGGCTTTAGCCAGAGCCTTTTTGTTCGCCCAACGATGAAGCCCGGTGGGTGAGTAGTGGATGATTACCTATGCCACGCCGGTCGGATGTACAAATTACACCGACTCGCGCGTGCGGACGGATCAGGAGGAGAAGACTATGCCATACCATGTTATGCTGCGTACACCGGAATTGCTGCAAATCACCCTGCGCGGTCATCTTCAAAATAATGTTGCTCAGGCATTCTTCGAGGATGTCTGGCAGATGCTGGACGATGGTCCCAGCCCGCTGCATCTGCTGGTAGATGGGCGCGGTATCCAGAGCGCCAGCCAGACGGCACGCAATCAGTTTGAGCGGATTGGTCAGCATCCACACCTGGGTCACATTGCTTTTGTTGTCGGGCAGCCCCATGTGCTCCTGTTTGCGCCGGTTGTGCGTTTTATCGGCGGCGTGGGTCTCTTCAGCAGTGAGCAGGAGGCGCTCACCTGTCTCCAGGCGGTGCAAAACTTCCCGACGGCGCATAAGCAGGATCGTCCGGACCTGTTTGAGCGGGCAGTTGGTGATATCCTTGAGCAGTGTGCCGTGTTTTCCGAAGATTCTGCGGATGTTTCGGGGAATCATGAAGATGGTGTGGCGGCGGCGACCATACCGCTGGAGCAACCGTCTTCGGCGCGGCGCGCATTTCGCCTGCTGACCGGCATGATTGATAATCTGAGTCAGGATATTGATACGATGCAGCGCTCCCTCGATCATGCCCAGTCGTAAGTCATCACTCTGCTCCTGTTTGACATCAGGCTATTTCCTCGGGATCAACGACCGATGACCAGGTTCGTCATTCGGCCTTTTCTTCTCTCTAGCGAAGCCGCGCGTTCATTATTCCGCATCTTGCCTAGCGCAGCACCAGCGCCTGGGTGATACGTTCCCAGGTGATATCGCGTACGCGCGGTTGTCCGGCGCGCCCCAGGCGCTCGGCCAGAGCTGCATCGCCCATGAGTAACCCCAGGCGGGCGGCAATTGCTGTCGGGTCGGGTGGGGTGACATAGCCGTTGCGGCCATCCTCCACAAACTCCAGCCCACCGCCCGCGTCGTTCGTGGTGACAACCGGCCGCGCTGCGCCGTATGCCTCCACCGTGGCAAAGCCGTAGTCCTCATCCACTGGCGCATAGTAAACCGCTCGCGCGCCCGCATACAGATCAACCAGGGTTGCATCATCGACAAAGCCGGTGAAGCGGGCTCGCGTACCCAGGCGCAGCCGCCGGGCCAGTTTTTCCAGCCGTTCGCGGTCCGGGCCGCTGCCCACAAAAACTGCGCGCACACCATCACCCGTCCGTGCCAGCGCTTCCAGCAGCAGATCCAGCCGTTTTGCGCCGTCGAGCCGCGCCGGCGAGAGGATGTAGTCGCCGTAGGGACCGGCGTACAGTTTATCGGCGTAGCGGCTGGGTGGGTAGAGCGGCGTGCTTGACAGGCCGTTGAAGTGGTGCAACCGCCGGCTCACATTGCGTGAGATAGTGTAGCGCGCCCGGGCTTCGCTCAGGCCGCGCCGATCCATGCGGAAGATGGCGTCACGCGCGTTGCGGTGCGCGTCGATGTTGAAGAAATCGCTCAACGGGGTGCCATACTGGTCATACGCCTGGCGATGTTGATGCACCAGCCAGACTACCTTGCGCGGGTGGCGTACCAGATAGGAGGGGAATTTGGTGCAGATGACCTGATCGACCGGCACACCGTGTACCTGAGTAATATCGAGCAGCCGCCAGGCCAGGGCGCTCTCGCTGATGCGCTCCACCGGCCGCCAGGCAAACGGCAGACTGACGACATCGACGGTGTGTCCCTGGGTCAGCAGCGCGTCGCGCAACCCATCAACCAGATATTCCGCGCCACCGCGTACGAAGGGTACCTGAGCCGTGCAAATTATGATGCGTCTGGGCATGATCCGTAGTCCGTAATCCGTAATCCGTAGTCGGAAATCCGTAGTCGGAAATCCGTAGTCGGAAATCCGTCGTCCGTCGTCCGTCGTCCGAAATCCGTAGTCTGAAATTCGTCGTCCGTAATTCGTCGTCGTGATCAGGTGGAGCCTAGCACGGCGTTGGCGGTGCGGCGGGCGACATCGTCCCAGTTGCAGGTCTTCAGCACATAGTCCTGCCCGCGTGCCCCCAGCGCATGCCGCAACTCTGCCTGGGGCAGGAGCAGATCCAGCGCGGCGGTGAAGCTGCCAAAATCGTGAAAGAGCAACCCACCTCCGCTACGGCGACAGTGATCACTCGTGACGGCGCAGGCAGCATTCACCAGCGCGGGTGTCCCCTGGAGCCAGGCTTCCATCAGCACAATGCTAAAGCTTTCATAGATCGACGGGTGAACAAAGAGATCGGCGGCGGCATAGGCATCATGCTTGGCCTGCTCATCCAGATAGCCCAGATCGTGGATTAGCGCCCCGGCCCCTGCCGGAAGGTTTAGCTCACCCTGCCCCGCCAGCAGCAGCCGCAGCGGCCGGCCGCGCCGGGCCCAGTACTCGCGGGTAAAGGCCAGCAGTTGCGCAATATTTTTGCTCTCGTCGCGCCGACCAACATAGAGCAGCAGGTCTGGTCGGGCGGTTCCATTCAGCCCCCATGCCTGGCGAAAGTGCGCCCCATCACCGCGCGGCGTCAGGCTGATCCCCTCACCCGGCACATGGATGCGCGCATCCGGCAGTCCATACAGGCGGCGTACCAGGTCCGCTTCGGCATGGCTATTTGCCAGCACGCCCCGCACCTGATTGAAGAGATAGCGGTAGGTGCTGTAGTAGGCATAGGCCTCATCGTGCAGGCAGGGTAGCAGGAAGCTGCGTTCGGGCGCAATCAATGCGCCCCAGAATGTAGTAGGAAATGGGTAGGGAATAAAGATAAAGCGAATATCGGCGGGTGCGGCCTGGATCGCCGCATAGAGTTCATCACTGCTGAGCAGCGTGCTGAGCAGGCGCAACTCATGTGTGGCGAAGCTGTTCAGGGGCGGTAGCCGTTCCGGGAGGCGTTGAAAAAAGAACGGAACGCCGCGCGGGTCGGTGGGTGTGGGCCGGAAGCGCCAGAGCGGAACGCCATCCAGTTCGCCGGAGCCGGCCGGGTAGTAGTTCTGCTCCACAGCATGAAACGAATCGCGGGCAGTGCCGGCCCAGACCGTTACCGGGACGCCGATGCGGTGTAGTGCCCGCGCCAACCCACGCGCCTGGGTTTCCGCGCCGCCCACCGTATCGGGGCCATACCAGGGTGAGACAATAACTATCATTATCTATACTTTTCAGCCAGTAACAGTATGGTTCAGGCTTCCCCCGCTGAATGTTCAACTTGAGCTGATCGGCGCTCCGCGCGGCGAGCGGCCAGGTCAAACCGCACCTGCGCATCGGCGGCGAGCAGCGCGGCGGCCGTCTCGGCGGCAGCGGCGTTGAAGGCATTCTGCTGCTCGACAATCGGGTTGATCAGCCAGCGCAGGTAGCGCCGCACCAGTTTGTTGATCGGCACAACAACCCGCTCGTAGAGGTTGCGCCGCTCCAGCAGCCAGTGGGCATTCACTGACTGGCGCAGGGCCAGTTGGGCCAGTTGCGGGCGGAGGCGCATATCGCTCAGGGCGGCGGGTGGCTCGGCACGTCCGTGATTATCAATCAATGCCTGAAGCGCGGCAGTATCCGCGAGGGATGACTGAAACTTATCGCTACTGCCCGGTTCCGTTCCCGCGTCGGTTTCCGCATCCGTCCGGGGGTGCGCACTGTCGAGTTCGTCGGTAGGTGGGTTGCCGCCCTCCAGCGTGGGCGGTTCGTCCGTTCTTGCCAGGGCCGCAAGCTGCAGGCGCAGTTCCGTGTACGCCTCGATCTGCAGGCGCAATGTGCGGGCAACAATATCGTTAAAAGCATTCTGCTGCTCGACAATCGGGTTGATATACCAGCGCAGATAGCGCCGCACCAGCTTGTTGAACAGATTAATGCCGCGCTCAACCGGGTTACGACTCTCCAGCGGCCAGTGGGCACTCACCACGCGGGTGATCTCCAGTTGCTCGACGCAGCGCTGAAGCTGACGTTCGATGGCGCTGTAGGCGGCCTGCTGTTCCTCGTTCATATCCAGCGCCTGGCGCTGTGCCTGCACTTCGGCGCGAATCCGGGTCAGGATTGCGGCAACATCCGGGGTGTTGTTTGACATAATCAGAGCCTGCGGCGCATGCTGTGCGGGAACCAGTGCCGCCAGTATAGCACAACTCTGCGCGTCCGCTACCGCCGTTGCGTTGGGCGGGTGGGTATACCTGTTCTGACGCAACGTACCACTGGTGGAATGCAGTTCGCGCTCCACCAGTGGTAATCGAGACTCTGTAGTGTCCGGTATGCCGGTCACTTGCAACCTGAGAAAGATGGGTACTACGCATCTCCGCCACTTCGGTCCACTTCGTCAGTTGCTTCTGCTGCTACCGGCGCTGATTCTGGTGCTCACCCTGGCGCCGCCGCGCCCCTCCACTGCGACCCCGGCCGCGCCGGACTCGGTGGCCGCACCGCGCGGCACCGCCCAACCGCCGGCGACCATGCCCATGCCTGCCACCTGGCTGCAGCCAACGGTCCCGGTCGTGCCCGACCAGCGCGGCCGCACCGGCGGCCCAATGGCAGGAGGTGAGTTCCGGCATGGCCCGGGAGGCGTCACCCGATCTCCCGATGACCCGGGGGCCGCAGGTGCGTGCGACCGGCCTGCCGGATTTTGTTATCCACAGCGTGGCCCAGACCAGCCTGCCCCTGCTGGAGCCGGTGGTCGTGACCGCCAGGGTGACCAACCAGGGGGCGGATGCCACTTTTCCGTCCCACTGTACGACGGCCGGGCTCAAGGCCGGCTGTCTCTATGCCAAAATCCGCTTCTACTTCTTCCTGGACCCGGCAACGGGCATGCCGGGGGACAACACCTTGCACTACTGGAGTTGTAAGCAGTTCATGGGCACCAGCTTTCCCACGGACAAAACCCATAGTTTGGGCAGCACCAGCTTTGCACCGGGGCGCTATGCTAACAACGATAAGGTGCTGGCAGGCGGCGGGCTCCCGGATATCGGGTTCTACTATGCCGATATGACCATTGATGTCACCACCGACACATGTCGGAACTAGGTGCGTCCGCAGGTATCCGGCGGCAGCGCATTCGGTGCGCCGGCCGGGTCGTGCCTACCCCACGCCGAGATTGACGGTCGAAACCGATTGCGTTATCAGCATTGCACCAGCGAAAGTGAGCCGACGCCATGCACCCACGTCCAGCCATGCGGTTATCCATCCCGGTTCGCCTGCTCTTCCTGTTCCTCTGTGTCCTGCTGGCGACCCAGCCGGCGTTGCCGGCGCAGCCCCCGGCGCAGCGTGCCGCGCAGGTCGCCATGCCGGATCGCTTCCTGGCCGCCGGGGAGACCTATCTGGACGGGATCGCCACGGCGTTGGGCCGGGGCCTGGAGTTGCAGCAGCAGGTGACCGCCCTGCATACCGCCCGGGACGCGGGGGGCTATGCGGCGCTGGCCGAGGCGGACCTGCCGGCGGCGCAGCAGACGGCACTGGACCTGGCAGCGCAGAGTGCCACGGCGGCCGGCGCGGTGACGCCCCTGGTGACCACGATCACCGACCTGGGGCATACCGCGCCGGACCCGCTGGATCTGGCGGCGTTGGCAACGGACGGGCTCCCGGCGGCGCTCCGGGCCAACCTGGAAGATCCCACACTGGGACCGGGGCTAGATCAGGCCACGATTGCCGCGCTTGATACCGCCTTCAAGCAGCAGATCACGCGGCAGCATGACCTGGCGCGCAGCGCGCTCCCGACCGCGCAGCGGCAGGCCCTGCAGTCGCTGGGGCTGGAAGCGGCGGAGATTGACCAGATCGCGGCGGTGATGGCGGCGCAGGGGCTGGCGCAGCCTGGCCTGACGGATCGGCGGGCGCAGTTCGCGGCTACGCAGGCGGAGCTGACCACCACGCGCACCCAGGCGCTGGTGACAGCGGTGCGGCTGGTGACGACGGCGGTGCTGGCGCGGCAGGCGCAGGGCCAGTTCTCGCGGGCGGTGACCGCTGATGAACTGGCAGCGCTGGCGGACGATGAACTGCGGCTGCTGCTGCATATCCAGCAGGTGCAGGCACTGGCGGACACAGAGACGACGGGGGCCGGTCACTGGTGGATGATCCAGCGCCACGCCACCCGCGCGGCGGAGCGCCTGGAGCGGATCATTCGCGAGTCGCACAACCTGGCGCTAGTGGGCGACCTGTTTGTCGTGCGCTACCTGGCGACGCTGCCGCTGATGGCCCAGGCGGGCGACCCGGACGCGGCCCGGGACGATCTGGCCGCGCCGGCCGCGCTACTGACGTATGCACTGCAGGGACGCGGCGCGCCGGCGGCGGCCGGTGGGCCGGAGCCGGCAACGGCAGGCAAGGGCGCGGGGCCGGCGCAGCCGGACGCGGCGGCGATAGCGGCCGCCGTGGCGCATCTGCGGACGCGTCTGGATGCGCCACAAGCGCAGACCACCGGCCAGTTCGCCGAAACGGATGAGGCGAATAACCAGGTGGGGCTCCATCTGCTGGTGGGCCTGCCGGACTTTGGGGACATCGGGGCGGACATCCTGGCGGCCACACTGGAGATCACTCAGTCGGTCAGCGCCGAAGAGGTCTGGACGGTGTTTGTGGCGATTGTCACCGGGGACACCGAAGATCCGGCGCTGCTGGTGGCGAATATCCTCTTCAGCTTTCTCCCGGTAGTGGGGGCCATCCCCGACATCTACACGCTGTTTGTGGATCCGAGCATCTTTGTCAAGGCGCTGTCAATCATCGGGATCGTGGGGAGCATTGGCGACCTGCCGGCACTGCTGGGCGTGACGGCACCGCTGGCGGGGGCAGCTTTCCTGGCGGATGCATCGGTGGCGGTAATCAAGCCGCTGGCGCGGAACACGCCGGATGCGCTGGTGGTGCTGGACCGGCTGAACATTGAGCAGGCGTTTACCGTGGGTGGTGACCTGATCCTGGTGGGGGTGGATGAACTAATCGTCCTGGACCGGGGGCTGGGCAGTTCGCTGGACGAGGCGGTGGGCATTGTCCAGGATGTCTTTACCGGAGCCACGCGGATCTGGGACGACTTCGGGGCGCTGACGGCGCGGTCAGGGCCGGACCTGCTGCTGGAGTTGGGGATCACACCGGGCAGCCTGCTGACCGGGCGCGTGCTACGCCAGGGCAGTGACCTGTCACCGCAGAGTATGCGGGCGGTGACCAATATTGGGAATGATATACCCGATGTTGGTAATTTGAGTGATGAGGCGGCGGAGGGGTTAGGCGAGGCGACAGAAATATTTGGAGAACAGAAGACCCGACAGATATTTTCTGATTGTTTGACGAATGCTTTTGGTGAGGAACCAGGATCGAAAGGTCCGGGTCTTGCCAGTGTATTACCCTTGTCCGGCTTATGCGGAACATCTCTTGCAATATTTAACAGCTTAACACCAAAAGCCCAACAAGGGTTTGGTAAAATATCCTCGGCAGATGCTCGTGGTATCCTTCTCAATAACCCAAATGCCGAAAGAGTTGGGAAGCTCCTTGATAACATCCCTATAGGGGAGAGTTGGTCTTCTGAAGCGATACAAGGTGTCGAGAATCTGGTTAATCGTAACCTCGATCAAGCGGCACAGAATATCTTTGCAAACTACTCAGATGAGGTTGCCAAGAATTCATTTATACTACTTCGTAAGGTCACGACTGATTGGAGCGAAGATGCGGTGGAGGGAGTAGCACGTTTAGTTAAGCTTACTGCTGGTCACGATGTAACGAAAGCAGAACGGATTTTCCGAAAGACAGGCGGAGCCAACACTGGAGAAAAAATGTTCCGTCGCATCAAGCTCGCCGACGATCAAGCAATTGATGGTTGGTCGAGTTTTGTTGGGCAACTGACGAGTACAGATAACTGGATACAGGGGGGATATCATGTCCTTCATTACATGGAAGAACTAGGATTTGAAAATGTTCGGGCTGTGGAAGTCCGGTTGAAAGGCAACGTCGGAGGTAAACCTGTGACTAGAATCTACGATATCGTTGATAACGATAACTATCGCTTCGAACTCAAAAGTATTGAAAAGATGAGAGCCGGGAATTTTGAAGAGCTGACCAGGGATTTAGAGATACTTTCTGATGAAGATCTGAGAAAGTTAACATGGGTTTTTCGAAGACCCAACGCGCAACAAATTGCAGGCGGTGCTTACACGCCAGAGCAAATGAAGCAGGCTGTCATCGAACATGTCAAGAAGATTAGGCCTGATGCCTATAGTGAAGGTATCTTTACGGAGGCAAATATCGATTTTATTGGGAATGGTTCCTTTACGGACTTCTAGTAGAAAGGACATTGCAATGATGAACTGGCTTCAAAAGGGCAATACCACAAACAGGCAACATTTCACTGCGGCAGCGCTTGCGTTGCCACTCACCCAGATATGGCGGACAACCCTTTCTGATGCGATCCTGGGGCAACCCATCGCTGTGGAAGATGCGGTCTACGTCTGTTCGCTCGCTGCCCTCTACCGACTTGATATACAGACAGGAACCATTCTCTGGGAGTATCCGTATGCTGCACCGCCGCCCCCCCGCATCAATGCTATCAAGGTATCACCTGCAATCTGCGGTGAGCGTATTTTCTTCACCGATATGGTCGGCACCCTGTATTGCCTGGACAAAACTCAGGGTGATCTGCGCTGGCAACATGATTACCTGGGTGCGCACAATGAACCGCTGTGTGTCGACAACCAACATCTCTTTACGAAAGCACACCTTCGTGGCGAAACAACTGTTTACGGCTATGCATGCTTCAATCTGGAGGGTGATCTGGTCTGGTTCCAACCAAGTGCGGGGACGCCCAGCACAAACGCGGCGATTGAGCAGGGCAAACTGATTTTCGGTGATAGGAACGGGTTTGTCTCTGCCCTGGATACCATCAGCGGTGCGGTCATCTGGAGCATTAAGCTTCAGGACTACCTCACCATCGAACGACCACGTCGGGGGGTCGGGGCCAGCGCGGACATGCATGCTACTGGGGTACCCATGATTATCAATGATACCATTATTCTCACTGTGAATAATCCGCGCAATCTTTGTGGATTAGACCTGGTTACCGGCGCAATGAAGTGGCACCTGCTCGCCGATGCCGACTTGCCGCTCCGCGGCTCGGCACAGTGTCTCGCGAGCGATGGGCAGTCGCTCTACTACGTGGTACGAAATTTCTTTCGGCGGGTAGACGCCGCTCATGGGCAGATTACCCGCACGACTGACAATCAACGCCACGCATTGGGTGAGTCGCTGGCGCGAGCTGGACTTGTCGCTGGGCGCTACTATCTTGCCGGGTTTGATATGAGCCAGAAGGTAGTGGCATTCGATAGAACTACGGGGACGATTGTATGGGAATTTCATGCGGACGATGACGCTGGAGGATTCAGTGATGCTGGCATTTATGCCCACGAGAAGTTTATGATTGGTCGCAATAGTGGGCATATCTACTGCTTTGCTGCGCGGTCATAACGATGAAAGGGATTAGTCCAGTGAGGTGGAACCAATGAGGACAGTGCATGAGTGGCTCATGCGCGGGCATACCCCGGCCCGGCAGGCGTTTACGCCCATGCCGCTGCCCTGGCACTTGACCTGGCAGACCGCCCTGGAGCGGGCCGGGGCCATCCTGGCCTCTCCCACCTACACTCAGGGGAGCATCGCGGTAGTCTCTACCGGCGGACCCATAGGTGTGGCTCTGGCCCTTCTACCAGGCGCTGCTTGAGCGGGTGATGCAACATCTGGGGTAGGAACCATGTCTGAGGGTTATATCATATGTGTACATTGCCGGGTTTGCAGAGGGGCAACAACTGGCAGCCATCCACACCGACACGGGTCAGGTCATATGACAGTTCCATGATGCCGGTGGCTTCATTGCCAGTCCCATCGTTGTGGATGGCAGGCTTCTTGTTGGATCACTCGACAAGACGCTGTACTGCTTCGTTTCCGCAGATGCATAGGTATTCTGCATCCAGGGAAGGTCTCCGTTCCCTATCCTGATCTGTATATTTCGGAACCCATCCTTGTCGTGATTGCGGACCTGGAGCAGGGCACACCAATAGCCTACCAGCATGTGAGCAGTCCGCTCGCAGCGTGTATAGTGCGTGATAACACCAGACTCTGGTGGAGTAACCAACAAGCTATAGATAACGAGGACAGTCTTGTCAACCAGATACTAAAGCAGGCAAGTGTTGCTCCCACAGTCATTGTTGAATTTGAGAGAACAACGAGTGAGAAGGCGGTTACTCTAGAGACCATTGAAACTATACGACAACGCTTGATAGCTGAAGGGGTTGATGTTGGAAACACCGTTTTCCTTGAATTACTGCCTTGATATAGGACTCAGACGTTGAAGTCATGATAACATAGATACGGTTACAAGCTCATGTTCAGCCATTATATACACGAGTGAATCTGCAAAACGCACAAATATCATGCTGCCTTGTTCGGTGGACATGAGTTTATTATCCGTGACATTTCCAGGGTGAGCCTTCGTCGCATTGACTAATGGATCATTTTTTCACATGGATATTCATTGTGATTTTCGTTATCTACCACAACACAGTGCAGTAAAGGTTGACAGTGAATGGCGATGAATATGACAAGTGACCCACTAGTACCTATCAAGATAAAGTGGAAGTATAAGGTATCATTAATTCTTTATACTTCCACTTTATAGAGTAGTAGTTTTGTGACAACAATTAGGAGGACATGTATGCCACAGATGAGCGAGGGTGGTGAATTCAAACTGCGGTTACATTATTGTCGCGCATGGCATGAACGTTCAGATCTTATGCAGGCACTGGATCACCTGATCCATGACCTCAACCTCATACCGTTATACAACGAATATAAACATGACGGTATGGCTGGCACAAAAACGCTTCCTGCCGGTGAGTTCGCATCATATATCATGCAGTCATATCAAACGCGTGATGACTGGGATCGCGAAAACTTCCTCGGTGCTTTTTTTGAAAGTCGAACAGCGGCACTCTTCCGGCCACCTTTTGTACATACAGGTGCGCAATTCCTTCCTTTAGGCAGTGATATACCAATACACTTCTATGCACTAAAGTTTGGTGATTGCTATAATCGGATCGATTTTGACTGCTCACTGAGTGCTCGTCATCACGTTGATAATACCCGTACGGCACGCTATGCTGATCCGCTCATGCAGCTCTACACCCAGATCGCACGGATACTGATCGAGATGCTCCGACCAGACTATCTTTGGATATCAGAATACGATGAATATAGTCAATTTATCTCGGCGCGGGATGTGCTGAGTCGCAGCGTTGCCAGTCTCTACTGGGCAAACTATTTTGCCCCCGGCTATCTCACGCCCGCGGTGGAAAAGTTTTTCCTGACGGCACCGGTGGGACATAGCGAACGGCTTGCCGGTGGTGTGTGGTATCAACTGCATCCACGCTTTGAAGCCGTTGACGATGATGACGTCGAATACATTGAACAGCAGGTGATTGCGCACTTCACACCGCTCAACATCACCGACGACACCGTACAGTGGAAATTTATGCTCCCGTAGGATGAACGATGAGCAGTGATGTAACCCTTCTTCTGCATACCGACCGCCATGCCGTGGCAGCGGTATTTCGCCAACTCTTTGCACGCCTGCAGCCCAGGTTGTCCAACTATCGTGGAGAACACGCTATCAAGCGACTCGATCACGCACAAGAGATCGTCGCAACCGCACTTCCGGCGCAGTTGCCTGCCCTGATGACCGACATCGTGGACTCTAACCGCTGGGTGAGTATCTCAATGGACTATACGCTCGCTTCCGGCGCACTGTTGGATCTGTCAATACACTGCAACGGTCAGCACTACGAACATGAATGGTGGGTGCGGCTCTATGGCTATCTCTGGATAGGGTTTGAGGTGAAGTATATTGTACCGCCGCAGGAGGGGGGCGTGCAGCGCCCTCCGGTGGCAACTCATCCCGCCTTCCCAGGGCAACGCTTCACCGACACGGAAGAACTCTTCTTCCGGATAGTTGGGTTGACCACGACGTCTCCCTCGGTGTCGCTCGTCCATCACGCCTGGCAGGCCTTTGCCCATGATTTCACGCACATCTATGGTCAGTATCATTGGGGGATGGGTGCGCTCTATCTGCATCCGGAAATTGATGTATGGAGCCTGAGCGACACGGAACGTGACGAATTGCGTGTGCTGTCATCGCCGCCCCGCTCCTCGGCGTATCACGACGCTGACCCAACACACCATGATCACCTCGCCTTTCTGGATTGGCTGGAACCACCCATGGTGCAGCGGCTTGCGGGGTTGTCGCCTTCCGCTATCCGTGACCACATCCATGCGGCGGTCGCGGCTGTGCCGGAGGTACGGGGCTATGATTTTGGTGAACGGGGCTATGTCCTGGCGATCGATCCGCCCCAGACCGTCTGGCGTGTGCAGTATGGCCGACATCATAGGTGCATATCTGGGTTGGTGCAACCTGATGCCGAGCATGATCAAAATCGCTCAGGCTTTCGCCACAGAAAATACAAAAGAGCCTGCTATCGGGAGCATCATCGTTAAAAACTGCTCATAAATGGACATCAAGTTTAGAACTTCACGATCAGGCCGTTGCCGGTTTTCGGTTGAGAAGAGCCGGAGCGTGACAGTATGGATACCGTGCTGCCAGGCGGATGCCAGCAGGGTGGGGCTAACTTCCAGGAAGCCACGCCGATGACTAACTTCCGGTGGGAGCCCCTGAAGACGAGCCCATCGCCGATTGCCATCGGGGATGATGGCGACGTGGTGTAGCATCTAGTGATCGCACCGATACGATCACTAGATGCTACATGACCTGTGGGGGCCGGAACGATTGCGAACTGACCGACAACTCGTTTGTACGGATTGACATTACGTGGTTGCATCTTCTTTCCTTCGTGCATCGGTTCATATACGCGCACAAACGCAACGAAACCATGTATCTACTACCGCCTGTAATACGGAATAGTTCGCACGGTTCACCTATTTATACCTGGCAAATTGTTTAGTTTTGCATTCCGTGGTGATGCCCGTAATATTCAGGGAATTTTTACATTTACCCCACAATATCACACTTTTCTAGCCATTATCAACGAAAGTATTGTGTAACATTGTACAGTTCCGTGGCTATTTGTGCGGTATAATGATACCCCAGTTTGAATAAGTGCAAAAAGTAGTGCATTATCACGGGCCGGCCGGCATCAAGGCGGTAGTAGTGGCGCAACCAGGCGCGCGGGGGCAGCAGCAGCCGCCCCAGATAGGCCAGCTTCGCGCCCCGCCGGCCCATCACCAACAGATCGGGGAGTAGTCGTTTAAAAAGGGGTAAAAAGTAGAAGCTAAAGTCGGGTCGCCACATCGGTTCTAACGAGCAGACCTTGCGTGCGGGCATGTAGCGTTCGTGCAGCCGGCGTCGCAACGGGTCGGGTCGCAATGCGTGCAGCACCCCGGCGGGCGGATCAACGCCGAGCAGCTCTTGCAAAAATAGCAGGCTGTAGTAAACCCCCACCTGCGCCTGTTCGCTGCGCGTTGTGGCAATGACCCGTTCCCAGTTCAGGTGGCCCGCCCGGTCACGCACCAGTAGGGCCAGGTCGGACAGCCAGTTGAGCCGGGTGTAGCCATGGTAGTGCGCATGCATGCAAAGGTGAACCAACTGATCTTCCAGGGCCATCACGCGCACCGGAACACCAGCGAGTTCGATCCAACCGGCGCGTTCCCAGAAGCCCGCTACATCGCGGGAGGCCAGCCCCGCGTTCAGGATATCATCATAGTGAACCTCCACCAGCAGCCCGCTCTCCTGATGGCGATATTTCATCTCGTAGGGAACCGCCTGTGGGATCAGTTTGGGCGGCGGCTCCGGCTGATCTTCGTCGGCATGAAAGCCCAGCCCCAGCAGTGCCCGGTGCATGGCATTCCAGTCGTGCTCGCGCACTACCAGGTCCAGGTCGTTGAAGGCACGAATGTCCGGATCGGGGTAGATCGTATGCGCCACCGCCGGTCCCTTGATGACCAGGAACGCCACGCTGGACTGTGTCAGCCCGGCCAGGGTGCGGCGCACCTTGCGATACATCAGCGCCATGCGCATGGCATTGAGGCGGTAGGCCGCCTGCACCTGCCGGCAAAACTCCGGCGGCGGGCGATCCTGTTCGCGCTGCTGTGCCAGGTAGTGCCAGGTCAGCCCCAGCAGGCCATTGCTGCAGACCCCCTGGAAAACCTCCTCCCAGTCGGCATCTGCGGCGGGCAGCGGTCGCCGGACATCGCCGGCCGCGAAGTGGCAGAGCAGGTGGCGCGTTGGCGCGCTGAAGACCTGGCGGTCGTAGCTGTCAAGCTGCTTGATCTGCATATTCCGGTCAATACTGTGCCAGGCTGCCATCCATTTTGGCCCAGCGCACGGCGTAGAAAAAAGCGACTACTCCGGCGGGCAGCAGCAGCAGGGTAAACCCGACCAGCGCCGCCAGCATACGTCCCAGATCGGCCGGGGTAGCCTCCAGCAGCAACACCTGCCGCAACGCCTCCAGCGCATAGGTAGCCGGGATAAGCCGGCTCAGGCTCTGGAGCAGGCCCGGCAGCACCGCCACCGGATAGTAGACCCCTGCCAGCAGATTGGTCACCAGCGCCAGCAGCCGGGCCAGCGGACTGGCGCGCTTGGTTACCAGCACAAACCCGGCATTGATTAGCCCCAACCCGGCATTGGCCACAATCGTTAGCAGCACAATCAGCAGGGCAAACACGATCCGCGTCCAGTTGAGTTGCGCCTGAAAGAATAGATCGGCCGCCAGCAGGTAGAAGAGCGCCTCGGCCAGGGCCCAGCAGTAGCGCCAGAGGGTGGATAACAGCAGCGTAGTCAGGATTGGCGTGGGGCTGAGAAAGAGCACCTCCAGTGTACCATTCTGTTGATACTCCTGGATGGCCTGCGCCATGCTGCTGGAGCTGATGGTGATAAACGGCACAAAGGCAATCCCCAGCAGTGCAAAGTGAAAATAGTCCGTGTTGTAGCGCTGGAGTGTGGGGCTGATGGCGGTCCCGATGATCTGCGAGATAAAGTAGAAGACCGCGATGGAGACCAGGATACCGCCGATCCGCAAGACAAAATCCAGCCGGTAGCTCGACTGGGTCTGGAAGTCGCGGCGCAGAAATGCCAGGGCTTTATCCCTCATCCGGCGTCTCCCGCACCAGCGACATAAACACCTCCTCCAGCGAGAGTTGCCCGGCATGACACTGCTGAATATCCCCACCCTGCTGCACAATCAAGCGCAGCACCTCCGGCAAAGCTGTACGCTCATCGCTCAACCAGAGATCGATCACGGTTGTGGTAGCGTCCGGTTGTGACCAGTCCGCCTGGACCACACCGGGCAGTTCCCGCAGGTGCGCCGGCAGCGTGGGCCGTAAGTGCTGCACCTGTAGATGATACCGCTGCCGCGCCGTGACCTGCTGCCTGATCGCTGCAATGGTACCGCCGGCGATGATCTGCCCCCGGTTCATAATCGCCACGCGTGTGCAGAGTTCCTCCGCCTCTTCCAGATGGTGCGTCACCAGTAGGACCGTGCGCCCCAACTCTCCCACCAGCGTCTCCCGAATGAACCGCCGCAGATCATGGGCGGCCACCGGGTCCAGGCTGCGGGTGGGCTCATCCATCAGGAGGATCGGCGGCATCGGCAGCAGCCCCCGCGCAATCGCCAGCTTCTGCCGCATGCCGGTGGAGTAGTGCATAAATTTGCGTTCGGCCGCCGCGCGCAACCCGACCAGCGCCAGCACCTCGTCGATCCGCCTTTGGGCAACGGCTCCCTGCAGGTTGTGAATAGCGGCGAAGAACTCCAGATTCTGCCGGCCGGTCAGGCGCCAGAAGAAGCTGCGCTCCTGGCAGTCGATCAACCCGATGCAGCGGCGCGCGGCGGCAGCCTCGGCAACAACATCTCTGCCGGCGATCAGTGCGCGCCCGGCACTGGGCAGGATCAGCGAGCAGAGCAGCTTGACCAGGGTGGTTTTGCCCGCGCCGTTAGGACCGAGCAGGCCAAACACCTCGCCCGCATGCACCCGTAGCGTTACCGCATCAACCGCGGTCAGCGTCTCCTGGCGACGGAAGCGCAGCAGCGCCCGGTAGTTTTTCAAGGTGGAGAAGCGCTTGGTCAGCCCGAAGGTCTCGATCATGGCGCGTGTGGGTCGCGCTTCCGGGGCCGCGTCGGGCGGTACAGCCGGCGCAACATCCTGGATCATGCAACCCGCCAGAGAATGAACTGCAACCCTCGGAGCAGCAGCGCGCGCAAGCCGGCAAACTGGTCGCCGGACATGCCGGCGATCAACCGGCTGCCAATACGCCAGACCGGATGATCCAGCGCAACGACTCGTGCGCCCCGCCGGACGCATAGCACTCGCCCGACCAGTTCATCCGCCTGGAGCGGCGCATCACACTGGAGCCGATTATCGCCCCGGGTAATCAGTCGTCGGCCGCCGGGGTGCTGCTCAATCCGGATCAGCCGGTGGACAACCAGCCTGCCCGCCCGCCGAAAGACCGGCAGATCGCCCCGCCGCAGATCGTAGCAGCCATGCGCCACCAGCATCTGATCCCCCGCGCGCAGCAGGGGCAGCATGCTCTGGCCGGTCAACTGCATCCAGCCCCGGCGCTGCGATGCGCCCCAGACTTGCAACACCCCGTCCAGCAGGTTGTCGGGCAGCAGCGGTTGTGCGTGCTCCGGCATCGGCCACCTCATCGCGCAATCAACGGCAGATAGAGCAGTGCCTCATCTTTGCCCGGCAGCGGTCCCACTGTTGGCTGCGGATCAGGACCGGGCGTCGGGTCGGGCGTTGGTTTCAGATCAGGATCGCTGGTCGGGTCAGGCGTCGGCTCCGGGTCGGGTTGCGGCGCATGTAACACCGTTGCCGGATCACCAAAGAGTGTAAACGTATTGACCAGATCCTTCCAGAAAGCGCTCCCACTGTAGGTCCGAATTTTGGCGCTCGTTGTCGCCGCGCCCAGCCCATAGATCTGCTCCTGGAACAGCGCATCATAGAAGTTGCCGATCAGTCGGCGATGACCCGAGGGGAAATCCAACCCGGAAGCTGCCCAGACTGCTACTGCGCCGCCTTCCGGCAGCCGCTGCAGCGTCTCGGCCATGGAGACGGGGACGGGTTCACCCACAAAATAGCCATTCAGGCAGTTAGCAACCGTCACCACCGGCAGTTTACCGGCATTACGCAACTGCGCCACATCGGTATGCTCAAAGATGCGGTTGCCGCTACCCCAGATACCCCATCCGCCCGCGCTGCCATGGCCGGTGTAGTTGACCAGCAGACTCCCGGCATCAAGCGCGTCGATGATATCGCTGGTGGGGTTGCCCGGCGGATACTCCCCGGCATAGATCCGGTTGACCGCGTAGTCCCGGGGGAGCCGTTCAGCCAGATCCTCGGAGGTGGCGACATACTCGGCCGCGCCGTCGTCGGCCGCCAGCAGCACCTGCCGCTGCCAGGGCTGGTCGGGGGGCGACTGATCGTAGGCGATCAGCTTGTCTATCACCGCGTCCGCCTGGGTTACGCTCTGCACCGCCAGCCGTCCGATAAACATATCGGGCAGAATGTCCGCGCCGCTCACGGTGACAAACCAGTTATCCGAGGGCACATCGCGCAGATCAATCGCGGCGGGCACCATCTGTGTGGGCACATAGTTGACCGCGCCCGGTGTATGTTCATAGTTGCGGTAGTCAACATGTGCATCTCCCAGGAGCAGCACATAGACTGGAGCCGGACGTTGCCAGTTCTGATAAGCATACTGCAAGAAACTACGGATGGCATCCGGCCCAAAAATACCCCCGTTAAACTCGTCGTAGAGATCTTCCACCCTGACTGTGGCGACGCGCATCCCGGCGGCCCGCCGATGCTCGGTCAGGTGTTGTGCGCCGGCGTAAAAGTCTGCGTGCGTGATCAGAATGTAGTCCGCGCCATTCTGAGGATCTTTCCAGGACGATGGGGTATCCCGTTCAATGCCGGCAGGCGTTTTGTACTGCGCGGTCGTCTGCGCCAGGTAGCGGGTTGCTGCCGTGGCACTGTCCTGAAAGCGCAGAGTGTAACGACCATTGTCGGCGACGATTGCGGGATGGCTGATCCGGGTCACCTGCGCCGGGTCGGTGATATCGAACAGGGTTATGCTCTCCTGACTGAAATTGGTTACGGCAAACGCGAATGAGCCCTCCTCCGGCGCACCAAACGGCAACTGATCATTCTCGGCGGTGTAGCTGTCCCGGTAGTCCAACTTGATCCAGTCAACGAAGATCTGGTTAACCGGCACGCCGTTGAGTTGAACATTCTCAACCCGCAGGGTGTTATCGCCCTCGCGCACATAGGTGTGCGGCACGGTGATGTCATGAGTAAACGGGATCTGCCCATCCCAGGACTGCTCATCAATCTTGCGCCCATTCAGGAAGATCCGCGTGCGATGGTCGGGATTGGCGGAGAGGGCGGTAAACCCCTGCAGTCGAACACGTACCCGCGCCTGCACTGCGGTTTGTGCAATGTTGCGCAGGATCAGCGTGTGATCGCGCGCAACGGTTTTGCTGGAGGCGTTGAGTTTACCGTCCCAAAACCAGTAGTCTGTGCCTGCGCCGGCGGGCATGCCGGGCCAGTAGTAGCTATTCTGCTCGACGTGGAGCGTTGCCGGGAAGTGGGGCGGCGTCACAGCGCTCCCGTCCGGTGTACCATCCCGTGTCGGCATGCGCAGGCCGGTACTGCCGGCCATCGTCAACCAGTAGACATTGGTATCGGTGTAACGCGTGTCGAGACCGGTCCCGTAGAAGAGCAGGTAATCGTCCGCATCAAAGCGGCCGTCGGCTTCACCCGATACATAGATCGGAATATCCTGGTCGCCACAGCGTAACTTGAAGGTACGCGGATCGATCCCGTCCGCGGCCAGTCCAGCGCGGGTCAGATCCGCCGGCGTCACCTGGTAGATCCCCGTCTCCCTCACGCTGAGTTTGAGCGCCGGGGGGGCACTGCTACGCATCGCCGGGATGCTTTGGGGAGCACTCATCCCTGATGCGGGCGGAATGGTGGGTGGCCGCTCCAGGTCGGCATAATTCAGCAACGTGTTTTGCAGCAGATCTTCGTAGGCGGGCGGGTTGCCGGTTGCCGGTGCCGTAGCCGGCGACGGCGCGGCGTCCCAGGTGAGCCGCACCCGGATGTGCCGATACTGCCGCACTGCCCCCGTCACCGGGTTGTACTGCACCGGGTAGAACTGCACCTGCGTCACCGCCTGATCGCGCATGTACCCGACCTCTCCCAGTTCGACCGGGATTTTGGGGTAGAAGGCGTTGGTTGTCGCGGTAGGGGCGCGCTGCGGCGCATCCGACTCATCGGTGAGTACGGGCGCGGGCGCAAGCCGGTAGCCACGCAGGATCTCGCTCCGGCTATCCAGCAACTCGATCCTGACGCCTTCGGCAGCGGCCAGGCCTACCAGCGTGCCGCGCGTGGGCACCTGTGGCATGCCCGGCGTAACTGTTTGCGCCATAGCCGGGGCGGTCAGCCGGTCATAACGCTGCCCGGCATATGTCACCGTTTCGCGCTGGAAACCGGCTACCGTTAGCGCAAGCACAATAGATTGGTTGTCCGAGGATATCACCCGCAGCATGCTGCCGGGGGAGACTGCGCTGCCTGAAGTTACCGTGATATTGCTCGCCGGCAGCACCACGATAACCAGACTGACCAGTAGACGGGTTAACCGCATGTTGAAATAAGATTCCTTTGCTTGCTGAACATTGCTCGTCATTATACTATGTTCCGTCAACCAGACGCTCTATCAGGTCCGCCATCTGGTGGAGTGGTCCGACCGCGAGCGAATGGCAGCGCGTCTGTCCGACGATTGCTGCCAGTTCCAGGAAGAGCCGTGCCGAACTGCCCCGAAAATCATCCTGGAGCAGCGCCGAGCGGTGCCCCCCCAGAAAGCGTTGCAGCAGTTCCATCACGCCCTGGCTGGGCGTCAGTGGCTCCAGGCGCGCGGGCCGGGTGAAGTCGGGACGGTTTAACGGGCGCTTGATGATCTGCAATACCTCGACCTGGCGCTCCTGGCAGAGTACTTCGATCTGGGAGAGCACCCGGGTTTTGTGGGTGGCGGATACCTGAATTACTGGATAGTTGTACTCACGGTTAACCTGCACTCTACACACACCATTGAGATGACGAATGGCCGACAGCAGCGCTTTGTCGGCGCGATCCACCCGCACACCGAACTCCTGATCCGGGTTAGCGGGAAATTTTGTCGCGTCAACCGGATCGCGCAGAATGATTACATGATTAATTGGGCTAATCTGGCCCAGGCTGCCCGGCTTGATCGTCTCAATATCCAGGATCAGCTTCCCTAACCAGGAGGTTGCATTGGCGGCAGCTTCGGCAAATCCGGTCAACTCCAGCGTGCCGGGACGGATGCGCAGGCTGCGTGGGAAGGGATGCACCCGGCGATCCAGCCGACACAGCGGGGCAAGTTCATCCGAGAGAAGGGTAAAGCCACGCCGCACCAGTTCCAGCGCCAGGGTGGTCTTGCCGTGGAACGAGTCGCCCGCCAGAATAATCCCCTGCCCCCGATGGGCCACCACACCGGCATGAATCAAGAAGTGGCTTCGCACGCGCGCCATGATCGCATGCAGAATGCGCTCATAGACATGGCCCTGGAGTAAGCTAAGGCTGTGCAGCGGCACCACCTCACGGTCCAGAATCATAACCGGCCGGCCCCAGGGCTCTTCGGGCCGAGTCAACACGGTAAACTCCACGGGTGCCTGTAAGGGCGCGGAAGGTGCTTCAACCCGGAGGCGCTGGTACATCTGGGTAAACAATTGAATACATGCGCGTGAGTCGGAGCGAATAACCGCATCAACATCAAAAAAGCGCAGTTTCACCTGGTGTCTGGGTACAAGATCGACTAACGAATCCATCACATTCTCCCTATCTTCTAGCAACGCGTTCGTCCCAAGGTTTGTGTGAGGTATCAGATCTGACGGGTCTTCAAAGACCTGTCGGGTTTCCGTCCATGTCTCAGGACTGTTTGCTTAACGTTCCGGTAGCCGCACCGACAGCTACTCGTAAAAAAAACGGTGATTTGCGGGTTAATTGCACAAAATTCATGCCAACGAAGCGATAACCGAGCAATATTGTATCCTGTTTTTTCTTTATTCTCCGGTTCCTGGTTCTCTATCTGTTTGTTTTATCCACATGGTGCGCATTGCCGGATAGATGCAGATTGAGCGGGGTAGGAAATCCGGCTGACAGGGTCAGCCGGATTTCCTGATTTGTGCTCTGTATATTACAGAAGTTACGCGGTCACTCCTTGAGAAACTGGTTCCGCCTCCGGCAGGGCGGAACCGAGCATCCTTGTTCACGAACATTTGGCTCTGTGAGCCAAATGTTCGTGAACAAGATAAAAAAGTACTATGCTGCCGCAGGCGAAGACTGCCGTTGTGGGAGCACATGTCTGATGTGTACGCCCACCGCGTAACTCGTGTATATTAAATCGGACGGCCATCTTCATTGATTGCGTCATAGACGTTGGCCTGGGCCGCTCCCAGGGCATCCAGGATCTCCTCGTCGGTGTAAGTTATCACCACAGGCGTCTCGTATGCCGGTAGATCGCCGGTTTCCATGCAATTCCTCCTCTCGTTGCAAATCGTTGCAAAACAAATGCCGCGTCACGCAACTGCGCATGACTGACCTTGCAGAACTCTCGGTTTAATTTGCAGCGATGCTCCTCCTTTCCGGTAGTATAGCGTAGACCGTGATCCGGCGACTATGAGCCAGTCCACACTGGCGGCAGCATCATCGGCACAGCGGGCCGGATCACCCGGAACGTGGCCGGCTGGTCATTATAACAAACCACAGGTTGATGAACAGGCGATGTATTGGACAGGAGCAATCACTTATTCTCTGTTCATTTTGTCGGCAGCAGTAGCGCTATAGAAAACCATACAGAACTAAAAATACACAAAATGAACTCTTGACAACCCTTCAGGTCCATGCTATACTCGTGTCAGTTGAAAGAACAGGGCTGCAATACCGGGCAGACCGGGCAGCGCAACACTGCACAGAGTGTGCCAATTGCAGCGTCATCGCATACCCCGGATCTTCTGGAACCTTAATGCTTACGATACATGTTGTGGCGTGCTCCTACTGCACAGGCGTACACACTTGTTAATCCATCGTCCGCAAGGACACTGCAGGTTCGATTCCTGCCTCCCGCGCCGACAATGCGGGAGTGGCGAAACCGGCAAACGCAATGGAATGTGTTTTAACCGCCGGAGCAACTCGCACGCCACAGCCGGCCGCTGATCCAATGATCTTACCGGGAAGGTGTGGACGTTCAGTGACACGAGTTACGCGGTCCCTCCTTGGGAAACTGGGTTCGCCTCCGGCAGGGCGGAAGATTCCGGATCTTTTTCACAAAAATGTTGCTCTGTGAGCAACATTTTTGTGAAAAAGAATAAAAAAGTACCATACTGCCGCAGGCGA
Organism: Chloroflexaceae bacterium; assembly: GCA_034437035.1. Taxonomy (GTDB): domain Bacteria; phylum Chloroflexota; class Chloroflexia; order Chloroflexales; family Chloroflexaceae; genus CAKZQX01. The sequence goes on along the minus strand of DAOTUI010000111.1, from coordinate 1,880 downwards.
GTCGGGCTTCCACCGGGGCAAATGTCCAGTTTGCATATCCGCCGCGTAACTCCTGTCAATGATTTTACCGGGAAGGAGTGGACGATGCGCGGAAGCGCGTCCCTACCGCGACAATCCTTCCGTTTACGCCGGGGCCCCGGCCTGCCAGGAGCGAACGGCCATCAGGTGAAACTGCTGCGCGAGGTTCGATTCCTCGTCACTGCGCGGATGAGTGGAACCCATCTGAAAGTTCGTTCTCCGCATCGGCACGATGCTACGGGGCCTTACCAGATAACCGACGCGGGTGTGTGGTGCGTGTGACCCAACCGGTCCCTGCCATGCACCCGCTGTGTGAATGCAGCACTATCCGGTCTGTTGCCGGCAGGAGGTGCAACCATGACTCGACACGAAATCATTATCAAGAATACGCACCGGGGGCTGCGCTACGAAGACGGGGTGCTTACCAGTGTGCTGGAAGCGGGGCGCTACCTGATTGCCAAGCCGCTGGACCTGGGCTTCTACCGCCGCCCCAACATCGAGATTGTCCTGGTTGATATGCGTGAGCGCGATCTGACCATCAAGGGCCAGGAGATCCTGACGGCGGACAAGGTAGCGCTGCGGGTGAGCATTATCGTGCGCTTCCGTGTCACCGATCCGCGCGCTGCCCTGGAAGCCGTAGCAAACTACGAAGAGCGGATCTACGCCGATGTGCAACTGGCGGCGCGGCGCTCACTGGCGGCAACTTCGCTGGAAGATATTCTGACGGATCGTAACCGCCTGAGTGAGGATATCCTGCGTGATGTCAAAGAGACGGCCGCGGGGTATGGTGTGGAGATCCTGCGGGCCGATGTGAAAGACCTGATCTTCCCCGGTAACCTGCAAGAGATCATGAACCGGGTGCTGATCGCCGAGCGTATGAGCCAGGCGCAACTGGTGGAGGCGCGCACCAAGGCCGAGATGCAGCGGATCGATGCGCAGGCCAAAAACGATATCAAGCGCGCCGAAGCCGCGGCACAGACTGAGGCGCTGCGCCGCACCGCCGAGGCCGAGGCCGATGTACAGCGCATCAAGACCGAGGCCGATGTGCAGGCCCTGCGCGAACGCGAGCAGTCGGCGCAGGCCTACGCCGAGCATCCCGCCCTGCTGCGCCTGATCGAACTGGAGGCGCTGGGCGACCTGGCCCGTCTCGCCAATGCACGCATCTATGTCAACTTCGACGGGCATGCCCGCAATGGCATTGATGACGAGCGCGGGTGATAGAACATGAAGGGCGGCAGCGTGGCGGCCGCCCTCCGTGTCCATTAAATTACACGAGTTACGCGGTGGGCGATCAAACTGAGCGTTTGCGCCCGATAAAGGCTGGCTTCGCCTGCGGCAGCATGGTACTTTTGTTTCTTTTTCACAAAAAACTTTCACAAAGTGAAAGTTTTTTGTGAAAAAGGATTGAATCTTCCGCCCTGCCGGAGGCGAGATTCGGTGCCGGGTCAATGACCGCATAACTCCTGTAAATTACACGAGTTACGCGGTGGGCGATCAAACTGAGCGTTTGCGCCCGATAAAGGCTGGCTTCGCCTGCGGCAGCATGGTACGTGATCTATCTTTTTCCCAAAAATGTTGCACATCGTGCAATATTTTTGGGAAAAAGGATATTCGTTTCCAACCTGCCGGAGGCGAATCAGGCCGTTTATCCAAAGGACACTTTACCGTTTTGTCTCTTTCTCGAAAATTGGGCACATTGTGCCCAATTTTCGAGAAAAAGAATGTCCGGTACCGCGCAAAGACATCGCGGGTGCCGACCGGGTCGAGGTTGGCGGTTGGCTCGTCGAAGACCAGCACCTGCGGTTCGAGGGCCAGCAGCGCCGCCAGGGCAATGCGCTGCTTCTGCCCGCCCGAGAGCCGGT
>DAOTUI010000110.1:0-17076 GCA_034437035.1 Chloroflexaceae bacterium | reverse complement strand
GGGGAGTTGTGTCGCACGAGTATAACCGAAACAACCAGTTACCACTTACCACGGAAGGCAACCAATGAGCCAGACCCTGACAATCTCTGATGTCCTCTATGCGCGCCTGGAGCAGATTGCATATGCGCGTGGTTTCACCAGTATTGAGCAACTACTGGAAGAGTGGCAGGCGTTTGAGGCGGAACGGCAGCAGCGCACGCAGGTCGTGCCGCGGATCGATCAGGTCCGCGAACAACGCTTCGCAACCTACGGCGAAATGCCGGATAGTGTAGCGTCCCTCCGCGCGGATGCCTGCGCTGCAATCAGTCCCCGCAGTTGAGCGCATAATCCACCACCAACCCGAACAGCCCCACAAACCAACCCGCATGCGTGAACATTCGTGATCTTCGTGGCGCAACCATCATTACCCCAGATGGGCAGGTTGGTGAACTTTGAAAAATAGTCCGCATGGGGCAGGTTCAGACCTGACAGGTCTTCGGAGACCTGTCAGGTCTGGTCCTTATTTGGAGTTATTTTTAACCTGCATCAGCATAGCCGGAAGTTGTCACCACAAAAAGCCCGCAGCCATAAGTTTCCTCATGGCTGCGGGCGCTTCGTGACTATGAAAGGGCTTTAGAACCAGGACCAAAACCCTTTCAAATACCAGCAGTATTGGCTCGCGCAAAGACGCGAAGGATATGCAGTTCTTTGCGCCTTTGCGCGAGTCTCTTTGAAAGGTGTTCGACCTACGACTCCAGCGTGCTGATGTCGCCCACGTCCTGACCGAGCGCCTGGGCCTTGAGCACGCGGCGCATAATCTTGCCGCTGCGGGTCTTGGGCAGGCTGGGTACAAAGGAGATCTTCTCCGGGCGGGCAATCGGTCCCATCTCGTGACTGACATGGCCCTTGAGTTCCTCCTCTAGTTGCGGGCTGCCCTCGAAGCCTTCGCGCAGAATGACAAAGGAGTGGATAACGTTCCCCTTGACCTCGTGCGGCAGGCCGATAGAGGCAGCCTCGGCCACCGCGCTGTGGCTGACCAGCGCACTCTCGACCTCGGCGGTACCCAGGCGGTAGCCGCTGACCTTGATCACGTCGTCCAGGCGGCCAATAATCCAGAGGTAGCCATCCTCATCCATGCGCGCGCTATCGCCGACGGTGTACATCCCGGCGGGCTCCTTGTCCCAGTAGGTGGTCACATAGCGCTCGGGGTCATTCAGGATGGTGCGCATCATGCCGGGCCAGGGCTGCCGGACCACCAGCAGGCCGTCCTCATTCGCTCCACACGAACTGCCGTCCTCGTGAACCACATCCACCTCGATCCCCAGGAAGGGCCGGGTGGCACTGCCGGGCTTGAGCGGCGTAATCGGGGTGGGCGTAATCATAAAGTGGCCGGTCTCCGTCTGCCACCAGGTATCCATAATCGGGCAGCGCTCGCCACCGATGATGCGATAGTACCAGCGCCAGGCTTCGGGGTTGATCGGCTCACCCACGGTGCCCAGCAACCGCAGCGTGCTCAGGTCGTGGCGGTTAGGCCAGGCTTCGCCAAAGCGCATCAGGCCGCGGATCGCCGTCGGCGCGGTGTAGAGAATGCTAATCCCGTGGCGGGCGATCAGCGACCACCAGCGGTCGGGATAGGGATAGTTGGGCGCACCCTCATACATAAACGACGTTGCCCCGGTCAGGAAGGGGCTATAGACAATATAGCTGTGGCCGGTAATCCAGCCCGGATCGGCCGCACACCACCAGCGGTCTTCTTCCTTGATATCGAAGACAAACTTGAGGGTGGCATAGGTACCGACCTGGTAGCCGCCGTGGGTATGCACTACACCCTTGGGGCGGCCGGTGGTGCCGCTGGTGTAGAGAATGAAGAGCATATCTTCCGCATCGACCGGCTCGGTCGGGCAGACCGCCGAGGCAATCGGCAGGCTCAGCAGGTCGTGCATCCAGAGGTCGCGCCCGCTCTCCATGTTGACCTCGTGTCCGAAATGCTTGACGACGATACAGGTCTGGATACTGGGCGTGCGGGCCATGGCTTCATCGGCAATCTTCTTGAGTTCGACCACCTTGCCTCGCATCACGCCGCCGTCCGCCGTGACCAGCACCTTACTATTAGCATCGTCCACGCGGTCGGCCAGCGCTTCCACGCTAAAGCCACCATAGACCACGCTGTGGGCCGCGCCGATCTTGGCGCAGGCCAGCATGGTAATCGGCAGTTCGGGAATACGCGGTAGGTAGATGGTGACGATATCGCCCTTCTTCACACCCATGCTCTTGAGCACATTGGCAAAACGGCTGACTTCGCGGTTCAGGGTGTGGTAAGAGTAGGTCCGCTGCGTCCCATCCTCACCTTCCCAGATCAGCGCCAGCTTGTTGCGCCGCCAGGTGTTGACATGGCGGTCAATCGCGTTATGCACAATGTTGGTTTTTGCCCCGACAAACCACTTGTAGAACGGTGGCTGGCTATCGTCGAGTACCTTCTGCCAGGGCTCGTACCAACCCAACTCGTTTGCCTGTTCCGACCAGAACTCCTGCGGATTCTTAATGCTCCAGTCGTACAGCTCCTCGTAGGTCGAGAAGCCCTTCTGGCGCATGTAGGCCGTCACATTGGCGTTTTCGACAACCTCGTTGCTGGGCTTGTAGATCCGCTGCAAGCCATTGGTGGCCTGATCGGTTCCGCCAGAACTGTTCATCGTCGCGGTGTTGTCCAGTGCGGCATTGCGGGTCTCGGACATCGGTGAACCTCCTTAACTCATATGTTTGGCAGTAGAAGCCGGGAAAAGGTCGTAGTGTGCAGGTATGGTATCCTGGTCTTATGGCCTGGTTACTTCTTCTGAACAGGCGCGTTACGGTCCAATGTCGTGATTATAGAAACGGCTTAAACGATTGTCAAAAAGTCTCAAAAATCGCTCAATCCTCAAGACATCTCAACGCCATAGAGACATAGACATACCCATGTGGGAGAGAGAATGGCTACCGCACACCCCGGCCAGATATGCGGCAGCCTGTGCAGCAAACCCGGTCGTCACATGACGAGCGGGTTTACTGCACTGTATTATCTGAGTTGTCAGCCGAACCTAAAACTGACCCTTCAGCATATCGGCCGCCTCACGCACCATATCCACGGTGGCATCATCTTCAATGGTGCTCAGGTCGCCAATATTGTCACCCTGGTAGACGGCCCGAATCACGCGGCGCATAATCTTGCCGCTGCGCGTCTTGGGCAGGCTGGAGACAAAGTGAATGCCCTTGGGCGAGGCAATCGGTCCAATGCGGTCACGCACCAGTTGGCGCATCTCCTCGGCCACCCGATCCTCGTCCGCCGGAGCGATGTAGTTTTTTAACACCGCTATAATCAGCACGCCTTCGCCGCGCAATTCATCCTTCACGCCGATAACGCCGACCTCGGCCACACCCGGATGCGACGAGACGACCTCTTCGATCTCGCGGGTACCCAGGCGATGCCCCGAAACGTTCAGCACTTCATCGGCGCGGCCCAGCATCCAGAAATAGCCGTCCTCATCCTCGATGGCATAGTCGCCGGTGAGGTAGAGTTGCTTGTCCTTGAACTGACCCCAGTAGTCCTTCAGATAGCGCTTGTCGTCGTTCCAGAGCGTCAGAAGCATCCCCGGTGCCAGTGGCCCCCGCTCGATCAGGAAGCCCTTCTCACCCTTCTCCAGCGAGTTGCCGTCAGGGTCCACCACCTCCAGGCGATGCCCGACCGCCGGCTTGGCGGGCGAACCCGGCTTGATCGGCAGCATCTCCAGGCCGACAGAGTTAGCCAGCATAGACCAGCCGCTCTCCGTCTGCCAGTAGTGGTCAATCGGCGGCGTACCCAGAACGTCCTTACCCCACTGGTAGGATGGCTCATCCAGCGGCTCCCCGGCGGTGAAGAAGTGCCGCAGCGAAGAGAGATCGCGGTCCTTAATCCAGCTATCGGGGAACTTCTTGAGTGCGCGCAGGGCGGTTGGCGCAGTAAAGACACAGGTCACGCCATACTTCTCGATAATGCGCCACCAGATGCCCGGATCGGGATAGTCCGGCGTGCCTTCATAGACCACCGTCGGCAACCCCTTGAGCAGCGGCCCATAGACGATATAGCTATGACCGACCACCCAGCCAATATCCGACGTAGACCAGTAGACATCGCCCTCGTCCACATCATAGACCTGGCTCATCGAGGCGTGCAGGGCAACCATATAGCCACCCGTATCACGCACCACACCCTTGGGCTTGCCGGTGGTGCCCGACGTGTAGAGAATATACGACGGATCGGTACTCTGCAGGCGGGTCGGCTCAACATGCAGCTCACCGCGCTGCGCCAGTTGCTCCGCCCAATCCAGGTCACGCCCGCGCTTCATCGGGCAGGGGCCTAGCCCCCGGTTCAACACCAACACATCGCGCACACTGTCCGATGTGGCCGCATCGAGCGCAGCATCAACCATATCTTTAAGCGGAACGACATTACCCTTGCGGGAACCGGCATCGGCAGTCAGCACCGCCACCGGCTCGGCATCATCAATGCGGTTTGCCAGCGAAGAGACACTAAAGCCGCCAAACACCACCGAGTGAATCGCACCCAGGCGCACACAGGCCAGCATCCCGATAATTGCTTCCGGGACCATCGGCATGTAGATCAGCACCCGGTCGCCCTTGCGCACACCCAGGTTTTTGAGCACACCGGCCAGCTTGTTGACCTCACGGTAGAGTTCAAAAAACGTCAGCGTGCGGGTTTTCCCGACTTCGGTGCTCTCCCAGATGATCGCAGCCTGCCCGCGCTTGGAACCAAAGGCATGCCGATCAACCGCGTTATAGCAGATATTGGTCTCGCCGCCAACAAACCAGCGGTAGAATGGCGCATTGGAGTCGTCCAGCACCTTATCCCACTTGCGGTACCAGTGCAACTCCTCAGCAAGCTCACTCCAGAACGACGTCGGATCCTCTATAGAACGGCGATAGACCTCATCGTAGCTCATCACTGAACCTCCTCTAAAGTGTTCTTCCTCGAACCTCTTCATAGAGGCAAAAAGAGGGAATACCAGATTGTAAAAGACGTACAATATGTCCGATAGTGCCGCAAAGCACAACCAGACGGCGGGCCGGGTTGAAACGAATATTGTGTTCGTTAGTACAGGTTTTGAGGATTTGGGCTCACAGAGAGTTTATCACAAAATCTGACTTTGGCAAATTTTTCAAACGATCATCGCCTCATCCATCCACAAGCCCCAGGTCCAGGTAGACTGCCGAGGTCAGCGCATGGAAGCGCCCGTAGTGCTGCTCATTGCCCGGTGTGCCGTTGACGACAATGGCGACAACCAGATCATACTCCGGGTCGGCGAAGGCGATGGAGGACTGATACCCGCCGTGGCCGAAGGTGCGGGGGGAGCTATGTTCGCCGTAGCCGTAGGGCAGAACCGCGCTGCCATACTGCTTTGAGTCCCGAATGAAGCCTAATCCCCAGTCAATCGTATGCCCCAGCGTCTCGTCAAGCATGCCGACACGGTGACGGGCGGTCAGCGCCTCGACGGTCTGGGGGGAAAGCAGGCGGGTACCGGCGCGCTGCCCGCGTGCCAGCAGCATCTCGTAGAAGTACCCCAACTCGCGGATGGGGCCGCGTCCACCGCCACCCGGCCAGCAGGCGACGCAGTCCTCTTCCGCGTCCCAGAAGGGGTCGAGTTTTGACTCCGGATTGCCGGCGGTATTGTGCATAAAGCCGATGCGATTGCCATAGGCGCGGAATTGCTCCGGCGGCATTCCCACCCAGGAGTCATGCAGGCCGAGTGGGATAAAAATCTCCTCGCGGACATAGCGCGCATAGGGTCGGCCATCGATGCGCCGGATCAGTTCACCCAGGATAAACCAGGCCGAGGAGACATGATAGCCTCCCCGCCGCCCTGGTACCCATCCCGGCTCGAGTGCCGCCGCGCAAATGCCGGCAATTACCATCTCCCAGGGAACGGGCCGCCAGCGTGCCTCAACAAAGCGAAACCCGGCGGTATGGGTCAGCAGGTGGCGCAGGGTAACGGCTTCTTTGCCGCCGGCACCAAACTCAGGAATGTACCTGCTCACCCGGTCATCCAGGTCAAGCTTCCCCTGCTCCCAGAGTTGCCCGATAGCCACCGCGGCCACCGGCTTCACCGAGGAGAACCAGAGCATAATCGTCTCGCCGGTCATCGGCAGGCCGTAGCGTGCCTCGCCGATGCCGCAGTCGGCCACGGGGATGCCCGCCAGCGAGACATAGATCTGCGCGCCCAGATGCAGGTTCTGGTCGATCCCCTGCGTGATCAGGGCAACGGTACCGGGGAGGGCCGTTTGCGGCGATTGCATAATGGTTCGCTTTCTCACTCAGATAGTACCGGGGCTATTGTACCGCATTGGCGCGGGGATGCCGGCTCTCGGATGCACGCGTTACGCGGTTGGTTTCAAACCAGGCGTTTGCCGGGATGAACGTCCCGATTCGCCTGCGGCAGCATGGTATGTGTTTTTTCTTTTTCACGAAATGTTGCACATTGTGCAACATTTCGTGAAAAAGAATGGATTCTTCCGCCCTGCCGAAGGCGAAAATGCCTTGTGAGTGAGCAACCATGTAACTCATGTCAGATGCAGGCTTTTTTTGTAGGGACGCGCTTCTGTGCGTCCGCAGTCCGTGCTGATGCGGGAAATGCTTTTCTGAAGCGGTGATCCGTGCCGGTCCCGCCGACCGCGTTGTCATGCAGTCTGGCGAAAACGCCTGCACGCGAGGGGGATTATGGGGGGTGGTGTAATCCGGCTCTAACAAACAGAGACACGCCGCCAGGCAGCGTGTCCCTATTCATTCCGCTACCGTCCCACAACTACGTAGAACGTGGATCATCAAGCATGCGGGCGTAGTCACCACCAGAGGTTACATCATGCTTTTCAGATGGAGTTGCCACCGTCCTGGAGACGGTATCGCCGACATTGATTAAGCCTTTGTGCGTCAGTCCCCACCTATGCCGCTACCGGTTTACCCGGTCCGGCCCACGGTTGCTCCGGGCATCATCGCCGGTTCATCTGCCCCGGCTCCAACATACTGCGCCGGGCCAAAGGCCAGCAAGAGAATAAATATCGGACCCAGGAAGATCAACCCCAGGGTAAAGCCGATGCCCTTGCCGAAAGCCCGTGACAGATCATGCGTGAGGATCAGCGAAATAACCACATTTACGACCGGAACAAACCAGAGGAGCAACCACCAGGTTGGACGGCCAACAATTTTGAGTAACACCACAATGTTGTAGAAGGGGATAAGCGCAGCCCATCCCGGTTGACCGGCTTTGGCGAAGATTTTCCACGACGCGGCCAGCGCTACGAAAAGTAGGGCAAAACCAAACAGCAACGACAGAACTGATACCACCATGTCGCCGGACGAGCCACCGGCTTGCTGGGCCATTGCGAGAGACCGGATCATGTGCTTCTCCTTGTGTGTGAATGCTTCAGGTCGGTTCGCTTACCCGGTCGATCATTATGATCGGCCGGGCCGGCTAGAGTGATCTACGCCCTATCTGTAGCATACGTTGCCGTTGTTACCCAAATGTATCCACTACTGTGATGAACTCTATGACAGGAGTTACGCGGTCACTGACCTGGAAGGTAATTTCGCCTCCGGCAGGGCGGAATAGACCATTCTTTTTCACGAACATGTGGCTCCTTGAGCCAGAGTTTCGTGAAAAAGAAAAAGAAGTACCATGCTGCCGCAGGCGAATCAGGCTTCCATCGGGTCAAACGTCCAGTTTGGATCTTAACCGCGTAAGTCCTGTCTATGAAATAAAAGTCGGGATATGGAGTGCGGCAGCCTGGCTGCCGCCACATGCCCGCGGAGGCGATGGAAAACCGGCTGATGAACGGTTGAAAAAATAGTCCGGGTATGTAACTCACTGGAGTCCCGGCTGATGAAGTTTGAAAAAATAGCCCGGATATGAACTGACCTGGAGTCGCGGCTTGAGCCGGTGAAGTGTCTGGCGGGAAAGCGGCATACTGCCGGGAACGTCTGATCCGGCTGATGCCGGGACTCCTGTTCAGCGATGCCTGGATTAAGCAATCGGTATGGATGCACCAAATTTCCTTCCTCAGGCTTTCTTAACCTTTGCGACCGGGAAAGACCACTATAATGGTTGGATGTAGGTACGCAAGTTTCCGCGCGGCCGTCTGGAGCCGATGCTTTTACCGCCGGAGTTTAAGGAGGTTACACCATGCCGGAACAGCCAGAGCAATATTCTTCGCCAATGCGCCGCCGGTTCGCCGGCCGCAGTGTGCTGCCGGTCGTCCTGGGATTGCTTCTCGGCAGCGGCTTGATCGGGCTGTTTGTCACCGTGAATGGCGCGCTGTCCCTGGAGCGACTGGTCGGCGTTGGCGTTATTGTTGCGATCCTGGGGTTGGCCTGGCTGGACAATCGGCTGGAGGTCTGGAGCAAAGAGCGTCCCTGGCGGGAACTGGCAATGCGTACCGGGTTGACCTGCCAGGTGGGCGGATGGTTGCATGGCTACGCCGTCCAGGTGGTCGGCAGCTACCGGGGGCGGCCGCTGACGCTCTACACGCCCAAGCGGGGCAAGGGTCAGGTGCCCGCAACCCGGATTGAACTGAGGCTCCCCAATCCGACCAACGCTATGCTGCGGTTGCGCGGCCCCTTCCCGCGCGACGAAGCCGTGCATGATCAGGTCACCCGTGAGTTGTTTGGGGCGACGGCGGCGCAGCAGTTTGGCAACGACCAGCGCTTTTTTATTCGCAGCCGGCCGCTGCATCTGGCGACTGGTCTGCTCAGCAGCGGGCCACTCTGGGAGCGGTTGCAACATCTGGAGACGCTGACCAGCATTGAACTGGATGGCGCAACCCTCGTCTTTGAGCAGATGGGGGTGCTGCGGGATGCCGCGCAGTTACAGGCATTTTTCGAACTGCTCAGTAACATCGCCACGCTGATCGAAGAGAGCCACGTTGCCGCCCGGCAGACGCCGCCGGTGCAGCGCCGCGCCGGGTAGGCGTGCAAATCCATATCCCAGAACCGAACCTCCAGCTTAACCATCCGCCGGAGCGCCGGCATTTCTCTGCAATCCATGGCGCATGACCGGGTATACTGTTCGTAGTCACATGAGTTACGCGGTCATTGAACCGGGTAGGGAGTTTCGCCTCCGGCAGGGTGGAAGAGATCATCTTTATTCACAAAAATTTTGCACAAAGTGCAAAGTTTTTGTGAATAAAGACAAAGAAGTACCATGCTGCCACAGGTGAAAACGGCTTTCACCGGAGTCTTTGTCTCATTTGCGCCCTCATCGCGTAAGTCGTGGCAGTAACGGATATATAGTCCCCACGGAGGTGGTTCCTGTGACAACCCATATAACGCCCCAGATGACCCTGCTTGATCTGCTGATGACCGCCGGGCCTGCCGTCCGTCCGGCGCTGGCGGCTCCCAGTCGCCCAACCCTGAGCTATGGGCAACTCTGTGACACAATTATCGCCCTGACTTCCCAGTTGAACAGTTTTGGCCTGGGACGTGGCGACCGGATTGCACTGGCGATGGGCAATGGCCCGGAACTGGTGCTGACCTTCTTTGCCGCCGCCATGTGTGGGACAGCGGCTCCTCTCAATCCCAAATACCGACAGGAGGAGTTTGCCTTCTACTTTGAAGACACACAGGCGCGGGCGCTGATCACGTTGCCGGAGAGCATCCCCGAAGCGCACGCCGCCGTGCCCCCCGATATGCTCGTCATGCACGTCATCCTGAACGAAGACGGCACGGTTGCCCTGGAGCCGGTGCGGAGTACCGGCACGCCCCGCCCGGTCGAACCGGCCCACCCCGACGATGTGGCGATGATCCTGCACACCAGCGGCACGACCAGCCGGCCCAAGCGGGTACCGATCCGGCAGCGCAATATGGCGGCGTCGGCGGCAAATATCGCGGGTACCTACAACCTCACTGCCGATGATACCGCGCTCTGTGTGATGCCGCTGTTTCATATTCACGGTCTGATCGGTTCGATGCTCGCGACGCTTGCCTCCGGGGGCACGCTGGTCTGTCCGCCCGGATTTAGCGCCATGGAGTTCTGGGGTTGGCTGGAGGAGTTCAAACCCACCTGGTACTCAGCCGTGCCGACGATGCACCAGATGTTGCTGGCCCGTGCCGAACGCAACCGGGAGAAGATCGCCGCCAACCCGCTGCGCTTCATCCGCTCGAGTAGCGCGCCGCTGCCGCCGGTTGTGCTGGAACGGCTGGAGACTGCATTCGATGCTCCGGTGCTCGAGTCCTACGGTATGACCGAGGCCACTCACCAGATGACCTCCAATCCGCTCCCGCCCGCGCCGCACAAACCGGGTTCGGTGGGCTATGGGTTTGGCGTAGAGGTCGGGATTATGGACGCGGCCGGCAACCTGCTGCCCCAGAGCACAACCGGCGAGGTGGTCGTACGTGGCCCCAATGTCATTGACGGCTATGAGAATAATCCCGAAGCCAATACTCAGTCGTTTGTCGCCGGCTGGTTCCGCACCGGCGATCAGGGCGTGATCGACACCGACGGCTATCTGACGCTGACCGGGCGGCTCAAAGAGTTGATCAATCGGGGCGGTGAGAAGATCTCACCGCTGGAGATCGACGATGTCCTGCTGCGCCACCCCGCCGTCGCCGAGGCGCTGGCCTTTGCCGTACCGCATCCCAAACTGGGTGAGGAGATTCATGCCGTCGTTGTGCTGAGTGATACGGCAACCGAAGCCGATCTGAAAGCCCACTGCGCCGCATCCCTGGCCGAGTTCAAAGTGCCGCGTGCGTTGCATATCCGCGAAGCCATTCCGCGCGGCGCAACCGGCAAGCTGCAGCGGATTAATATGGCGCAGTTGCTGGGCATACCCGGCACGGAGTGATGCACAAAAAGGAGGGTAGAGCCATGAAAATTTGCATCGTCGGAGCGGGCGCAATCGGCGGCTACCTGGGGGTGAAGTTGGCGCTGTCCGGCGCAGATGTCACCCTGATTGCACGCGGCGCACATCTGGAGGCAATCCGGCAGCATGGCCTGAAGCTGATCATGGCCGACGGCAGCGAGCAGGTCGCCACCAACACGCAGGCTACCAGCGATATGCGCGCAGTCGGGGTGCAGGATGTGGTTATTGTGGCCGTAAAAGCCTACAGCCTGCCCGCCCTCGCTCCAGATTTGCAGGCGCTCTACGGTCCGGAGACGCTAGTGGTAACGGCGCAGAATGGTATTCCCTGGTGGTATTTCCAGAAGCATGGCGGCGACTACGAAGGCCGCCGGATCGAAGCGGTCGATCCCGGCGGCGTTATTGAGCAGCATATGGACGTGGACCGGGTGATTGGCTGTGTGGTCTACCCGGCTGCGTCGCTGGTTGCGCCGGGCGTTATTCGCCATATCGAGGGCAACCGTTTTATCCTGGGCGAACTGGATGGCGCAAAGACCGAACGGGTGCAGCGGTTGGCCCGAACGCTGATGACTGCCGGGTTCAAAGCACCGGTGCGCTCGCATATTCGCACCGATATCTGGATCAAGCTCTGGGGTAATCTGGCCTTTAACCCGGTCAGCGCGTTGACCCGTGCCACCCTGGGTGACATTGCCCGGCATCCCCTGACGCGCACTCTGGTGATGCAGATGATGGCCGAGGCGCAGGCGATTGGTGAGCAACTGGGCATCAGATTTAGCCTGGGGATTGAGCAGCGGATCAAGGGCGCGGAGGAGATCGGCGCGCACAAAACCTCAACCCTGCAAGATATCGAGGCCGGGCGCACAACCGAGATCGACGCGCTGGTGGGGGCCGTGGCCGAACTGGGCCGGCTCGTCGGTGTGCCCACACCCCATATTGATGCAGTCTACGCCAATGTCAAACTGCTGGAGCAGCAGGTCAATAACCAGGCGTAATCATTCAGGACGCGGCATCTGCGCGTCCGCATGCCTGAGGCTAGAACCATTCTTTTGTAGGGACGCGCTTCTGCGCGTCCGCATGCCCGCCTGGTATCGAAACCATCCCTTTCGCGTCTACCCCGCCAGAACATCCCACGCTCCCTGCGGCAGCGTCAACGCGATGCGGGTGTATTCTCCCGGCACGCTGTCCGTAGTGAGCGTACCACCGATCACCGCCATCATCGTGCTGTGCAGCGCCAACCCCTGCCCGCTGCTCCCAGCGGCAGGTCCGGCTGCACCCATGCCGACGCCGTCATCCTCGACGATCAACTCCAGGCCATCCCGCCGGCGTGCCACGATGGTCAGGTGTAGGGTGCGGCCGGCGTCACTGTCACGCCCATAGCGGGCGGCGTTGCGGATCGCTTCACGCGCGGCAAAGAAGATTACCTCGGCGGTCAGGGTTGGAACGCGCCTGGCGACCTGCTCTGCCTCGGGTTCAATCTGCCAGGTAACGCCGTCGAAAGCGCGGCCCAGTTCATGGGCAACCGTCTCGCGTAGCGCGCCGATCAAGCCCAGTCGCGCCACTTCGGGAACGACCGTCGCGGGCATGCTGTGCAGCAGGTTGGCAATCTTGCGGTGGATCTCGGTCAGTTGTGTAACCGCCGCGCTGCTGGTTTCGGTTGCGGCGCTGCTGAGGGTCAGCATCACCATGTGCAGGTCGGGCAGCACTTCATCGTGCAACATCCGCCGGGTGTGCCGGTCGATCACCTGGCTCTCGGCCAGCCGCTGCCGTTGGGTCGCCATCAGCTTGCGCGACATCTCCGCGCCGGCCTGCGTGTCGATCAGCCGTTCCCCTGTGGCCCGCGCAATCTCGATCTCCTCCTGGGTGTAGATGCCCCCGTCGCGCTTTTCGCCCAGCAGCAGCAGTCCGATCAACCCGCGCTCGCTCCAGAGCGGCACGGCCCAGACCGCGCCACCATACCGCGCCGGGTCAAGTGCCACACACATCTGTTGCGGCGCGCGGCGAAATGCGGCCGAGAGTTCGGTCATAACGCTGAGCGGCGGCATGCGGCTGCCGGCCCGGCCGTCAAAGTCGGGATAGGCCAGCCCCGGCCCGACCAGCGGAGCCAGCGGCCCCTGTGCTGCCAGGTATGCCACCTTTGCGCCGAGCACATCGCCACAGAGCGCAATAAACGGCACGGCGATATCAACATCGGCGGGCATGGTTGGACGCAGCAGCCGCTCGTACAGCTTCTGGCTGGCGACAAAGGGGCGCAGGCGTTCCATACTGCGTTCGTGATGCACATACGAGCGCCAGTTGGCCAGCGCAACAAACGTGGTCATCAGGACGGTTGCCAGCAGCAGTTGATAGATCGGGTGAATTGTCACCAGTGCGCTCAACCCCAGGCCCACCAGCGTGCTATACCCGGCGGCGAGCGTTAGGATCTGCTGCCAGTTGCGCGCCAGCCCACCGCGTGGCAGCGCTTTCCCAGTGAAGATCTCGTAGGAGACGATCGCCCGTCCCACCAGAATGACCGTCAGCGCAATCAACCCGGAGATAAACAGGTCAAAGTTAATAATCAACGCCAGCGACTGCAGCGAGAGCCGGGGCAGTTGTCCGACCCGTACCTGATGCAGAAACCAGGCCGCCGCCGCGCCAACACTCAGGCTGACGCAGAGCAAGGCCAGCGATGCGCCGGTCAGCCAGGGATGCGCCCGCTTGCGGCCAATATCGCCCATGAATCGCTCGGAGGCAACCGGATGCCGTAGCGCCAGCAGTGCCAGAATGATACAGAGCGTGCTGTAGACCGGGTAGATCATGATCACCGCCGGGATACTGCCGACGGAGAGAAGCGTACCGGCGGATCGCTGGAACAGCGTGTCGAAGGAAGGTAGGGGGTTGGCAAAGAGCAACAGCCCGCCCGCCGTGCCGCCCAGCAGACTCACGAGGCCCAGCCAGAAGCGATGATGTCGGGTCTGCAGCACTCCGGTGTACCAGGCAATCACCATGTACCAGAGGTACGGCCCCCCAATGAAGGGCAACCAGCCGATGCGCCACCAGAACTCCGCTTCGGCGTCAAATGTTCCGATGGCCCGCCCAACCACCGCCGAGTGCCCGACAAAAAAGAGCCCGGCCAGCAGGAACGCCCCACCGGCGACCCAGGTGCCCCACTGCCGGCGCTCGGCATTGAGCAGCACGGTTAGTCCCAGCCAGAGCATCAGGATGGTGTTGAAGAACGAGACGGTGATGATGGCCCAGTCGGCCAGGTAAAACAGGATTTCGCGCATGGTACAGGTTACGGGTTAACGGTTATGGATTAATGGTGACGGGTTAACGGTTTTATACTCACACAAAGCGCGCAAAGACCTGGTTGCCCAGCATGCGCCCGCGTGGGGTCAAACGTACGGCGGAGGCATCCTGCTCCAGCAGGCCCATTTCGGTCAACTCGGCCAGGGTCGGCCCGAAGATCTCCTCCATTGCACCCCCGCAGCGCCGGCGAAAGTGGGCCCGACTCACCCCGATATTCAGGCGCAGACCCATAAACATTGTTTCGGCGTAGAGATCCTGCGGCGTCAGATCGATAACGTCATCCAGGGGACGGCGACCGGCCTGAACCGCGTCGATGTAGTTATCTACGCCGCACAGGTTGGCGTAGCGCCGGGGATAAACATGTCCATGCGCACCGGCTCCCGCAGCCAGGTAATCGCTGTTCAGCCAGTAAGCCAGATTATGCCGACATGCCGGCGCGGGCAGGCCGATGTCTTCGCCGTTTCCGGTCCCCTGGTTCGCGGTTCGCGGTTCGCGGTTCTTCACCCCGGCCCAATTACTAATCTCATACTGCGCATACCCGGCGGCGGCAAAGCGCTGCATGGCCGCCTCGTACATCGCGGCGGTTGCATCATCGTCGGGCAGGCTGATCTGGCCGCGCAGCACCTGCGCATAGAGCGGGGTTTTCTCTTCCAGGATGAGCGAGTAGAGCGAGAAGTGATCCACGCCCCAGGTGGTCACTTCGTCGAGGGTGGCTTCCCACTGCGCCGGTGTCTGCCCCGGCAGCCCAAAGATAAAGTCGAGGTTGATATTATCAAACCCGGCGCGGCGGGCCTCCGCAAAGCAGCGGTGGGCTTCTGCTGCTGTGTGGGTGCGCCCCAGGATGCGCAGCGTCGGATCATGCAGGCTCTGCACGCCCAGACTGAGGCGGTTCACGCCCAGGTCGCGCAGTCCGCGCAGGTAGGCGGGCGCGGTTGTCCCATTCCCCAGCACCGAGCCGGGGTTGGCCTCAAGTGTAATCTCGGCCGCTTCCAACGGAATGATCCGGTCGGCGGCGCGTAGCACCTGCTCCAACTGCGCGAGTGTAAGCATGCTGGGCGTGCCGCCGCCAAAAAAGATAGTCGGCGGCAGCGCTGTGTCATGCGAACTCTGCGCGTCGGGATCGGCGGCCAGCAGGTCAATTTCGGCACACAGCGCCGCAACATAGGCCGTGATGCGGTGTTCCAGGTTGGCGTAGGTGTTGAAGTCGCAGTAGGCACAGCGCTGCGCACAAAAGGGAATATGGATGTAGAGATGTTTGACCGGGCGGTTCACGTTGTGCGCCTCAGTGCTGCGAGTTGCCGACATGCTCGTGGGCGTGGTAACTGCTGCGCACCAGCGGCCCACTCTCAACATGGGTGAAGCCGCGCTGTAGCCCCGCTTCCTTGAACATGGCAAACTCGGTGGGCGTGACATAGCGGTCAATCGGCCAGTAGGCGTCACTCGGCGCAAGGTACTGCCCAATCGTCATCACATTGACATCGCTCTGCCGTAGGGCATCCATAACTTCCAGCACTTCGTCGTTAGTTTCGCCGGCACCGACCATCATGCCGCTCTTGGTGATCAGGTCGGTGTCGCAGCGGCGGGCGCGGGCCAGCAGTTCCAGGCTCTGCGCAAATCCGGCGCGCGGCCGGAAGCGCCGGAAGAGGCGCGGGGTTGTCTCGATGTTATGGTTCAGCACATCGGGGCGCGCATCCAGCACCATCTGCAGCGCCTCCCAGTTGCCATCGAAGTCGGGAATCAGCACCTCGACCCGGCAGTCGGGAATCTGCTCCCGGATCAGGGCAATGCTGCGGGCAAAGATATGCGCCCCGCCGTCCGGCTGGTCATCACGGTTGACCGAGGTCAGTACCACATGCCGCAGCTTGAGATAGGCCACCGCGGCAGCAATACGTTCGGGCTCCTGCTCGTCAAGCGCCTGCGGTTTGCCTTTGCCGATGGCGCAGTAGCGGCAGCCCCGGGTGCAGGTATCGCCCAGCAGCAGGAACGTCGCGGTGCGATGGTTCCAGCACTCGCCGATGTTCGGGCAGCGCGCCTCCTCACAGACGGTATTCAGCCCCTGCTCGCGCATCAGGCGGACCACATCGTGATAGTTCTCGCCTACCGGCGCGCGGGCCTTCAGCCAGTCGGGTCGCCGGGGCCGCGGCTTTGGCGTGGTGGTGGGCGGGTTCTGGGCCGACGCTGCCGATGAGCTATTGCCTGGCGTGAGTGGTATATATTCAGGCATAGATTGACCTTTCCAGGAATTGAGCATGCACTACAGTAAATTATACGAGTTACGCGGTCGGTTCCAAACCAGGCATCTGCCTGGACCACCGGCCCGATTCGCCTCCGGCAGGGCGGAAGTTACCAGATCTTTTTCACGAAACATTGGCTCTCCGAGCCAATGTTTCGTGAAAAAGAAACAGAAAGTACCACGCTGCCGGAGGCGAATTAGGCTTTCATCGGATGAAACATCCGGTTTGAAGGTCCACCGCGTAACTCCTGTAAATTATACGAGTTACGCGGTCCCCCGCTGCCGCAGGCGCATCGGTGCTTCGTCTGATCAAACGCCCGGTTTGTATGCCCACCGCGTAACTCCTGTTACCTACAGGAGTTACGCGGTGCGGACTGTTCCAGTCTTCCTGTCAGACCTGCATGCCGGTTTCGCCTCCGGCAGGGCGGAAGATTCTCGATCTTTTTCACAAAAAAATTCACATTGTGAATTTTTTTGTGAAAAAGATCAAAAGAGTACCATGCTGCCGCAGGCGCATCTGGCTTCCACCTGGCCAAACGTTCGGTTTGCGTGTTCACCGCGTAACTCCTGTTACCTACACGACTTACGCGGTTGCTCACCCGAAAGGAAATTTCGCCTCCGGCAGGGCGGAAGATTCCATTCTTTTTCACAAAAATTTTGCACGAAGTGCAAAATTTTTGTGAAAAAGATCAAAAAGTACCATG
>DAOTUI010000109.1:0-18761 GCA_034437035.1 Chloroflexaceae bacterium | reverse complement strand
CATGGTACATTTTGATCTTTTTTCACAAAAAATTTGCACAAAGTGCAAATTTTTTGTGAAAAAAGATGGTTTCTTCCGCCCTGCCGGAGGCGGAATCTCCTATCGGGTCAACGACCGCGTAAGTCGTGTCATGTAACAGGCGTTACGCGGTTGACATACAAACTGGATGTTTAACGCGATGGAAGCCCGACTCGCCGGCGGCCGCATGGGACGTTTGATCTTGTTCCACAACCATGTTGCACTTAGTGCAACATGGTTGTGGAAAAGACTGGAGTCTGCCACCCTGCCGAAGGCGCATCGGGCCGTTCGTCCAGGTGAACATCTGCTTTGGAACCGACCGCGTACCTCCTGTATCATGACCGCCGGCAGCAGAACCTGCTGCCGGCGCTGTCATGTTCGCCGATCTCCATGCCGGCGTTGCATGCTATACTATGCAGTGAGCCAACAACCAACTCTGGTCAGATGGCAGCACTACCCGGAAAGGGCGCGATGATGCCGTACCGTCTCTTCACTATCGCGCAGGTCAAGCGTGATTTTCGGCTTGTGATTGATGAAGATGTTGACCTCTTCTCCGCGACGGCAGAAGTGCCGGTCAGTGCGTGGCTTACGGAAACATTGCAAGAAACATTATCACTCGCGCTGGCAATTAATACCGAAAAAGTGCGTTCAGAGCTGCTGATTGCGCCGATTCCGGTTGAACTGCGCAAGCAAACCGGCAGAACAATCAGTCTTTTCTCCGGTGTCGATTTTAACGTTGATGAGACGCAGGGATTAAATGGCGTTTGTGATTATATTATCTCACGCTCAGCGGAGCAACTATTTATTAGCGCTCCGGTTCTGATTATTTTCGAGGCAAAGAATGAGAATATTAAAGGGGGGTTTGCTCAGTGTATTGCGGCAATGATTGCGGCCCAACGCTTTAACGAACGTGAAGATAATCCGATTGCGATTATTCATGGCGTGGTCACGACCGGTACAAGCTGGCGCTTTCTGCAACTGGAAGCGAATATTGTGCGGATTGATGCGCGTGAATATTATATTGATAATGTGGAAAAGCTTATGGGCATTCTCACAGGGATTACTGGTCATCTGGTAGGATCGCCTGTGCCATAATCGGCGCGCGTTATACGACTTTGGCATGCGGAAGTATAGCGACCGCTGACAGCGGGGAGGAACCATGACCGATGCTTATCGTGCCGATCTTGCCTACATCCATGATGCCGGGTCTGGTCATTTTGCGCGTCACGCGGCTGCAGATCTGCTGAATGCCCTGCGCGCGCAGAACATAAACACTGGCCTGGGCGTACGCCCGCCTGCTGGGTGTAAAGCAGGTCGGAAAAAAGGCCGGGTATGGAGCAAAAGAATGGTGCAAAGAATGCACCCTACTGCTGCCGGCCCGGAAGCAACTGGCGGCATAGTCCAGATATGGCGTACGCCCGCCTGCTGGGTGTAAAGCAGGTCGGAAAAAAGGCCGGGTATGGAGCAAAAGAATGGTGCAAAGAATGCACCCTACTGCTGCTGTTTGCGTCATAAGCCGGGATTCCTGAAGATTGATATCTGGAATTTGCCGGCTGTACAATTATCAGAGACAATGATGAGAGCTACGACAGGCGTTCAGACAGGTGGGCCCCGGGCTGTGCTGCGCGAACCAGAGCATGGGCAGTGGTTAGCGTTTACGGCTCCATGGCGTATTTTGACGACCCGGTGCAACGACGAGGTACTCCCGCTGATACGTCAGGTTGATGCGGCGGTTGAGCAGACCGGCCTGTATGCGGTTGGTTTTATCTCCTACGAGGCGGCATCTGCTTTCGACCCCGCCCTCCCCGCCGGCAATCCGGAAGATTTCCCGCTGGTCTGGTTTTGCCTGTTCCGGCAGGTGCATTCGACCGCCACGCTTGCCGGTGGCCGGAGCCACAATCGACCAGTCACCTGGCAGCCTTCCGTGACGCCGGAAGAGTACCGCCGTTGTTTTGACGCGGTCAAGCGCTATATTCAGAACGGGGATACCTACCAGGTCAATCTGACCTATCGGTTGCGCACAAGCGACCTGGCTGATCCATGGGATTTCTTTGTTGAAACGTTTGCCCAGGAGCCGGCCCCCTATGCCGCATTTGTGGACACGGGCGAGTGGGCTATCTGTAGTGCATCGCCGGAGCTTTTCCTGCGACGTGAGGGCACGCAGGTGGAGTCGCGGCCAATGAAGGGCACGGCGGCGCGGGGGTTGTGGTTTGAAGATGATTGCGCCCGGGCCGCAACGCTCCATGCTTCGGTCAAAGAGCGGGCTGAGAATGTTATGATTGTGGATATGGTGCGCAATGACCTGGGGCGGGTTGCGCTGACCGGCAGTGTGCAGGTGCCGGCGCTATTCGATATCGAGCAGTATCCAACCGTCTGGCAGATGACGTCCACTGTGCGGGCCACCACACCGGCCGGATTTGATCAGATTCTGCAAAGCACCTTCCCGCCGGCATCAATTACGGGCGCGCCGAAGCGCCGTGCAATGGAGATTATTGCCGAGTTGGAGTCAACACCGCGACATATCTACACGGGGACCATCGGTTTTATGGCCCCCGGACGGCGCGCACAGTTCAATGTTGCCATCCGCACGGTGCTGTGCCGACCGGCCGGCCGTTCTGCCGAATATGGCGTTGGGGGCGGCATCGTATGGGACTCACACCCGGCGCATGAGCAGCAAGAGTGCCGGACGAAGCAGCAGGTGCTGCACCCCCGCCGGTATGACTTTGACCTGCTGGAGACGCTGCGCTGGTCGCCCCACCAGGGTTACTGGCTCCTGGAGTATCACCTGAAGCGGCTCGCACAGTCCGCCGCCTACTTCGGCTTCGCGGTTGATCTGCCGCGCATCCGCATGGAATTGGACAGCATCGCGGCCGGGTTGCCGTCTGCCCACCATCAGGTACGCCTGGTTGTCGCCCGCAGTGGGGCCTTCCACTGCCGGGCAACGCTGCTGGAAGCGGGCGCACTGCGCTTTGGTGATCTTACGCTTGCTCGGACTGCGGTTGATGCGAATGAGCCGTTGCTCTACCATAAAACCACCAATCGTCGCATCTATGCGCACGCACTTGCGTTGTCACCGGGCAGTGCGGATGTGCTTCTGTTCAATCAAGCGGGGGAGATCACCGAGTCTACCATCGCCAACGTTGTTTTTGCGATCAACGGCACGTTATGCACACCGCCGGTGCAATCGGGCTTATTGCCGGGTACCTATCGCGCCTGGTTACTCGATCAGGGCCGGATTTGCGAAAGAGTTGTGACGATTGAACAGGCGTATCAAGCCACGGCGGTCTATCTCCTGAACTCGGTCAGAGGGCTACACCGGGTCAGGCTTACGTGAACGCCGGCTGCGGGCAATGCCGGCAACCTGCACAATCCGGACCTGCGCATACGGGGGCGGCGATGCAACCTGCAACCTTCCCCCGGCGTGTCGCGTCGTATGGGCAGGAAAACGGCACGAACACCCGCAGTTGTGCCGGCCGTTGTACACAGGCGCGGCAGGCCGCCGCTCTTGCAATAGTTCTAACGAAGATCAAGGAGAGTTATCATGCAGGGTAAACGCATTGTCCGTCCGCACGACCGGATGTTTGCCGGGGTTGCCCATGGTCTGGCGGATTATTTCAATATCGATCCGGTCCTGGTACGGCTGGGCTTTGTGGTGCTGGCGCTGATCAACGGCCTCGGGATCGCGGTCTATCTGATTCTCTGGCTCATGCTGCCCTCCGCCGACTCCAGCGCGCCCGATACGCGCGGTCAGGTCCAGGAGAATCTGAATGAGATGCAGGGTGCAGCCGAACGGTTCCTCGCGCGGGTGCGCGATGTGGTGAAGCAGTTTGCGGAGGAGTTGCGCGGTACCTCCCACAATAATCATCAGTAACACTTTCAGTTGACACGACTTACGCGGTGCGGGTTTGGACCACGAAGAACACGAAATGAGCGAAAAACGCGCAACGACCGCAGGCGAAGCCGACGTTGGCGTCTGGTACACGACAGGAACAGGTCGCACCGCGTAACGCGTGGCATGTGACGACAGGAGCAATGGAGTCAGGTTATGTCTTCCGACTGGAGATGCGAGCGGTCAATTGTGACAATTGACTCGCCCTGGGTGAAACTCCTGGGTGAGCGCTGGATCGATGATCAGGGGCAGTCCCTGGAATACTGGCGGGTGGAGAAGGCCCACTCGGTGATTGTGCTGCCCATCCAGCAGGGCAACCTGCTGCTGCCCCACCGGCAGTTTCGCCCCGGCGTCGGGCAGGCCACCCTGGATTTTCCCGGCGGCCGCCTGCCCGAGGGGATGTCGCCCGTTGAGATAGCGCCCCGGCTGTTGCAGAAGGAACTCGGCATTGCGGCGGATGCGCCGGCCGACGTGACACCGCTCAACGAAACCGGCTGGATTATCAACAGTTCCTTCTCCAACCAGTTGCTCTACGGCGTTGTTGCCGAACTCCACCCGACCGCCGCAGTCCCCGCAGCGCTGCTTGCTGAGGTGGTACCCTGCGACCGACCGGGGATTATGCGCCTGCTGCAACAACTGGACTGCCTCCAGTGCCGCGCCGTTTTGCAGGAGTTCTGGCTGCAACGGGGGTAGAGGAATTCCGTCGTCCGTCGTCCGTCGTCCGTCATCCCCGGCACACCCGCGCGCTATCTGGTATACTGGCGGCAGCGGTCATGGCTACGCATGGCTGCTGCGTGACGATTTCGTTGTCCCACTGAAGCGCGGAGCACGCAGCGATGAAGAACCTGATGCGTCAGATTGGTGTTACGCTGGGCGGCACCACCGCCGGTCCCGCCGGGGCACTGCTGGGTGGCCTGGCCTCAGCCGGCCTGGAGTGCTTCTTCCCGGCGGGCGGGATGGTCCAGCAGACCGTCAGCGATTTCTCGATTGATGCTGTTCGGAACCTGGGGCAGCGCATGCAGCCCGGCCGGCCGGAGCAGATCAATGCCGATCTGCAGCGGGCCTTCCACGCCGCGCTGGTTCAGGCGCTCTACGACCTGGGCGGCCGGCCCTGCTTTCCGCAGCCCTGGCAGGCCGGGCGCGATGTGCCCGAGGAGCTGCCCTTGTTCCACCGGCCCCAGGCCGCCCACCGCTTGCAGCAGCATGACCCGTCGGCACAGCAGGCGTGTGAGTTGCTGCACACGCTGGTGGCGCAGGCCGAACAGCAGCAACTCCTGCCCGCCCATCTGTCGCCCGACCTGGAGGCGGCCTACCGGCAGGCGCAGACGCTGGATGATCTGGCGCGGCTCTTCTTCGACCATGGCCTGCTGCCGGTCTTTGCCCAGCCCGCCTGGGCCGATCTGCGCCGCGAGTGGCCCGACCTGGAGCAGCATCTGCGCCGGTATCTGTTCGGGCAGGTGCTGGTGCATCTGAATGAGTTTCTCAAGCGCGACACGGAGAGCTGGCGGGCATTTACCCGGCTGCTGCTGGAGGGCACCCGCGCGGCGCTGGCGGAACTGGCCCACGGCCAGGCCGACCTGTCCCGGCAGATGCCCGCGCTGCTGGCCCGCCTGGAGCAGGTGCGCGACGATACTCCGGCGCTGGAGCGCCTGAGCAGCGCGCTGGCGGACGGGCTGCACGACCTGAGCACGCAGTTTAGCGCCCACCTGGATCGGCGGCTGGATGCGCTGGCCGACCTGTTTGCGGCGCATTTGCAGGCGCTGGAGGTGGCCCTGCGGGATATACGGCAGGACACCACGCAGATTATTGCAGAGATGGCCGGGCTACGGGCGCTGCTGGCGGGGCAGCTTGATCCGGCAACGCAGGCGGCCTACCGGCAGCAGGAGCTGGCGCTGGCGCACCGGCTGCTCGCCACCCTCCCGCTCGACCGCCTCCCGGACCACGCGCCGCTGCCGACCGGCTCACGCATACCGCTCAGCCGCAACCCGCTGTTCGTCGGGCGCGCGGATGATCTGCAGAAGCTGGCGGCAGCGCTCAAGGGCGGTGAGACCGTCGCCATTGGGCAGATTGCGGCAGCCACCAGGCTGGGCGGGATCGGCAAGACCAACCTGGCGACCGAGCTTGTCCATCGCTACGGCCAGTTCTTCGCCGGCGGCGTCTTCTGGTTGAGCTTCGCCGACCCCGGCAGCCTCCCCGCCGAGATCGCCGAGTGCGGGGGGGCCGGCGCGTTGAACCTGCCCGGCATCACCGGCCTGGAGCTGCCCGACCAGGTGCGACGGGTGCTGCAGGAATGGCAATCCCCGCTGCCGCGCCTGCTGGTCTTCGACAACTGCGAGGATGAGGCGCTGCTGGCGCAGTGGCGGCCCCCCACCGGCGGCTGCCGCGTGCTGGTCACCAGCCGCCGCGCTACCTGGGACACCGCGCTGGGCGTGCAGGCGCTGCCCCTCGGTGTGCTCCCGCGCGCGGAGAGTATCGCGTTGCTGCGGAAGTTCGTCGCCGATCTGAGCGACGCCGACGCGGACGCCATCGCGGACGAACTGGGCGACCTGCCGCTGGCGCTGCACCTGGCCGGGAGTTTTCTGGCGCGCTACTGGAGGCGTGTCACGCCGACAGACTACCTGGCGCGCCTGCGGCAGCCCGACCTGCTGACGCACCGTTCGCTGGTGGGACGGCATCTGAACCACTCCCCCACTGCGCATGACCTGCACGTCGGGCGCTCCTTTGCCCTGAGCTATGATCGGCTGGACCCGGCCGACCCGATTGATGCGCCGGCACGGGCGCTGCTGGCCCGCGCCGCTCACTTCGCCCCCGGCGAACCGCTCCCGCGCGAACTGCTGCTCCAGACGGTGATAGCCGCAGACAACGAAGCTGACGAAGACGCCCTGCTGGATGCCGATGATGCGCTGCATCGTCTGCTGGAATTGGGCCTGCTGGAGCAGGAAGCTCCCACCGCCCCAATCGCCGCTCCCCAATCGCCGCTCCCCAATCGCCAGTCCCCAGTCCGCCTGCACCGCCTGCTGGCGGCGTTTGTGCTGGAGAGCGCGCAGGATGCGGCGCAGACAGCGGTGGAGCAGACCATGCGCAACATTGCCTCCGACCTGAATACCAAAGGCATCCCCGCGCCGCTGCCGGCGCTGCAACCCCATCTGCGCCATGTCACCGACGTAGCACAGCAACGCGCCGATGAACCGGCGGCACGGTTGTGTAATGAGTTGGGCTTCCACCTGCACATGATCGGTGACTATGCGGGAGCCCAATGGTATATGGTATATGGAGCGCGCCCTGGCGGTGTATGAGCAGGTGCTGGGGCCGACCCATCCCGACACCGCCCTAAGCCTGAACAATCTGGGCGCACTGCTGCAGGCCCAGGGCGAGCCGGCCGCCGCCCGCCCCTATTACGCGCGCGCCCTGGCGATA
The DNA here is from genome assembly GCA_034437035.1 of Chloroflexaceae bacterium. Taxonomy (GTDB): domain Bacteria; phylum Chloroflexota; class Chloroflexia; order Chloroflexales; family Chloroflexaceae; genus CAKZQX01. Next base: position 11,437 of record DAOTUI010000109.1, on the reverse strand, counting down.
GCTGAGAATGTGCTCGGCAGCGCACATCCTCATACCCAGATATTTTGCGGCAACCTGGAACGCCTCATCGCAGCAATGGATGATAACGAACCACCCACCGATCCCCCAGCCGGCGCGATGTAGGGGCGCAGCATTGGCCGGACATTTAACGGCGGGCGATATCCGGCGGGCCAATGCTGCGCCCCTACGCGGCGATCACGATGGGCCACGCGGCGGTGCGCCACGCGGCGATCATGATGGGCCACGCGGCGGTGCGCCACGCGGCGATCATGATGGGCCACGCGGCGGTGCGCCACGCGGCGATCACGATGGGCCACGCGGCGGTGCGCCACGCGGCGATCATGATGGGCCACGCGGCGGTGCGCCACGCGGCGGTGCGCCCTACGCGGCGATCACGATGAACCACGCGGTGATGCGCCCCTACGTTCCGTCGCCCCCCGGCGGTTACGATGTGCCCCCCGTCATCCGCCATCCGTCGTCCGTCCCTCGTCCGCGCCCCCATCACCCCATCACCCCATCACCCCATCACCCGCTCGCTGGACGGCGATCCTGCCAGAGGGCGTAGCCGGCCGGCACCAGCAGGGTGACGGCGGTGAGCGGCAGGGCAAAGCCGAGCATGGCAATGCTAAATAGCGGCAGCGCGGCGCTCTGCGTGGCGGTCAGGATCAGGAAGAGCGTGTAGGCCAGGTAGTAGAACAGGAACAGCAGACCCTCCCAGCGGGTGATCTGCATGCCGGTGAAGAAGATCGGCAGGCAGGCCAGCGCCACCGCAATCATAATCGGCAGGTCAAAGCGGATGGCGGCCGGGGCCACAGTGATCGGCGTGATCAGGCTGGTCAGCCCCAGGATGGTCAGGATGTTAAACAGGTTGCTGCCGACCACATTGCCCACCGCGAGATCGCGCTCGCCGCGAATGCTGGCCAGGGTGGAGGTGGCGACCTCCGGCAGCGATGTGCCGACCGCAATCACCGTCAGGCCGATCACCAGCTCGCTCACCCCCAGCGCGCGCGCAATCGTGACGGCGCTCGTCACCAGCCAGTTTGCGCCCAGGATCAGCAGGCCCAGCCCGGCAATAATCAGCACCACCTGCAGGAGCAGGTTGAGCGACGTGGGCTTCGACGCGGGCGGCGCATCGGCATCGGCGGCCGTTAGCGCATTCTCGCGGCGGCTCTGGTAGAGCGTAAAGACGATGTAGGCGATAATACCGCTGAAGAGCAGCCCGCCGTCCCAGCGCCCGATCAGTCCGTCGCGGGCCAGCAGCAACAGCAGCAGCGAGACGCCGATTATCAGCGGCACATCCAGCCGGATCAGTTGCCGCGCCACCACCAGCGGAGTAATCGTTGCGCAGATGCCCAGGATCAGCAGGATGTTGCAGATATTGCTGCCGACCACATTGCCAATGGCGAGGTCGGGCTGCCCCGCCAGGCTGGATTGAATACTGACCGCCAGCTCGGGCGCACTGGTGCCGAACGAGACGACCGTCAAGCCGATCACCAGCGAGGAGATCCCGACAGCGGCCGCCAGTTGGGAAGCGCCGCGCACCAGCAACTCCGCCCCGCCGATCAACACCACCAGCCCCAACCCCAACATACCCCACGTGAGAAGATCCATGCCCTACTCCTTGTGATTGAGATGATACGCGTTACAGGGTTACGCCTCTGGAAGGCACTATCGCCTCCGGCAGGGTAGTACCGGACATCCTTCTGGAAAAACATGGTTATCCGAACCATATTTTTCCAGAAGAAAAGATCGGAATTGAACTATCTTTTTCACAAAACATTTATACTTTGTACAAATGTTTTGTGAAAAAGAAAAAACAGTACCATGCTGCCGCAGGCGATGCGGCCGTTTACCTGGGCAAACATCCGGTTTGCCCACCCGCCGCATAACGCGTGTTCCATGACCGGCACCACTCTGGTGCCGGTCACATGCGACTGCCGGGCAGATCGTTCAGGAGTCAAAAAGGGCAAGACCCCCACACGATCGGCATACGCGTGATGGTCTTGCCCTCAGTGTAGCGACACCTACCAATCAGCCGAGAGCATTGCTCTGTCCTGACGACCGATTGATCCACCTGGGTGGATGGCTACTCCCCATACGGGGAATATCATAGCAGAAATTGCCGGCTTTGCAAGCCGGAAACAAAACGGTGGCGACAATTCCGCAGAGGCGAAAATGGATGTAGGGGCGAAAAAATTTTCGCCCCTACATCCATCTATTCTTTTAACCTGTAACCCCTAACCCCTAACCCCAATACCTTTCAAACATCAGGAATTACGCGGTCGGTTCCAAACCAGGCATCTGTCTGAACAAACGGCCCGACTCGCCTCCGGCAGGGTGGAAGATACCATCCTTTTTTCACAAAACATTTTCACTTTGTGAAAATGTTTTGTGAAAAAAGATAAACCCGTACCACGCTGCCGCAGGCGAAATACACCGTTATCGGGAGCAAACGACCCGTTTGAATACACACCGCGTACGTCCGGCCAACTATGACGACATTGACGTGCGCAAAGGCGCAAAGATGCAAAAAATATGCAGTTTCTAGCGATCTTTGCGTCTTTGCGTCTTTGCGTGAGCCATTTATTCTCTGTTTCTTTGTTCTTTGTTCTCTACACCCTACAACCGATGAATAACCCGGCCCGAGCGGTCCACCATGGCGTAGCCCTCGGCGGTCAGCACCATCTGATGGCCGCCGCGTTGCTCCAGCGGTACGACGCGGGCGACCCGCTCATGTCCGGCGTTGTCGGTAATGCTGGTGATAACGGTCGGTTCCTCCGGCGTGTAGGCGCGGCTGTCGAGCCGGCGTACCTCCTGGCGGCTGCCGGCGATTGTACCGGCACGGTAGAGCAGCCCCAGCCCGGCCATGCCGGCCAGAAAGATCACCCCCGCGAGCAGTGACTGCGTCAGCAGCAGCAGGGTGACGGCGGTTGCCAGCGCCACCAGGCCATAGACAACTATGCCGGTCGGGCGATGTATCGTCGAGAAGCGTGTCATAATCGTTGCTCCTTGTTTTTTATCTGGCGAAAGAAATGTGACAATCAAAAGCGGCACGACGTGAATTTCTGCCGGTCACGTCTTTTTGTCTGACTGTAGCGTAGCACCCCGGTGTTAACGGGCATGTTAGCGCAGCGTTAGCGATATATAAGAACAAAGAACAAAGAACGGAAGAACAAAGAACGGAAGGCCGTATGCGTGCGGCTGCAAGCCGCGCCTCCCACGACAGCATGTGTGCGGCTGCAAGCCGCACCTACAACTACAATAGCAACATGCCTGGCGACAGCATGTGTGCGGCTGCAAGCCGCACCTACAATAGCAACATGCCCGGCAGTCGTGCGGCCTTCTCGGTTCTTTAGTTTTCGGTTCTCTACGCTTTGTTCTTTGTTCTCCGGTTCTTGGTTCTTCCGGCAGGCGTAATATTCAAACTTGATCTTTCGATAAGAACGAAATATGATTGAGGAGACGCATTGCGCAAAATACAACCAGGTCGGCCTGTAAGCGCTGCATCGGGGAGGGCAGGCTTCCCGCGATGCGGCTTTTTTGAGCAGGTATCCCTATGAAGACACTTCCCGGCTACACCATTGTTGCAGAGGTCCGCGACGGTTCAAAGACGGTGGTCTATCGCGGCTACCGCACGCAGGATGCCCGCCCGGTGATCCTCAAGCTGCACAAGGCCGACTATCCCGAGGTGGGCGACCTGGCCCGGCTGCGGCACGAGTATGAAATCACCCGCGACCTGGAGCTTGAGGGCATTGTCCGACCCTACGGCCTGGAGCAGCATGGGCATGCGCTGGTGCTGGTCATGGAGGACTTTGGCGGCGTCACCCTGCGCACGCTGCTGCTGAACGGGCGGGTGGCGCCGGATACCTTTCTGCCGATTGCCGGCCGGCTGACGGATACGCTGGGCCGCCTGCACGAACTGGGCATTATTCACAAAGATATCAAGCCCGGCAACATCCTGATTAACCCGACCACCGGCGAGGTCAAGCTGGCCGACTTCGGCATCGCCGCGCGTCTGCCACGGGAGCACCAGGCCGGCGCGAGTCCCCCGCTGCTGGAGGGCACCCTGGCCTACATCTCGCCGGAGCAGACCGGGCGCATGAACCGCGCGCCGGATTATCGCAGCGATCTCTACTCGCTGGGGGTGACGTTGTATGAACTGCTCACCGGGCATGTGCCCTTCCCGATGACCGATCCGGCAGAACTGGTGCATGCGCATATCGCAAAAACCCCGCTCCCGCCTGCCACGCTCTTTCCCGACATCCCGCCGGTGCTCTCGGCAATGGTGCTCAAGCTGCTGGCAAAGACCGTCGAAGCGCGCTACCAGAGCGCCTATGGCCTCAAAGCCGACCTGGAGACCTGCCTGGCCGCCTGGCAGACGGAGGGCGCGATTGCCGACTTCGTCCCCGGCCGGCATGACCGCTCCGACAGCTTCCAGATCCCGCAAAAGCTCTATGGACGGGCGGCGGAACTGGCGACGCTGGCAGACATGTTTGCGCAGGTACACAGGGGCACCACGGGATTGCTGCTGGTGTCGGGCAGCGCGGGCGCGGGCAAATCTACGCTGGTGCAGGAGATCCGGAAGCCGGTAGCGCAGACGGGCGGCTATCTCATCGCCGGGAAGTTTGACCAGATGCAGCGGACGCTGCCCTACAGCGCGATTATCCGGGCACTGCAGGCGCTGGTGCAGCATCTGCTGACCGAGAGCGAGGCGCAACTGGCGCGCTGGCGCGAACGGCTGTCGGCGGCGCTCGGCACCAATGGACAGGTCATCATTGATGTGGTGCCCGATGTGGAGTTGATCATCGGGCCGCAACCGCCGGTGGCCGAACTGCCCCCGGCCGAGGCGCAGCACCGCTTCACCTTTGTTTTCCGGAATTTTATTCGCGTGTTTGCGCAGATCGATCATCCGCTAGTGCTCTTCCTGGATGATCTGCACTGGGCGGACGCCGCCTCACTCAAGCTGATTGAGCAACTGCCGGCCGACCGTGAGACGCATGCGCTACTCCTGATCGGCGCATACCGCGACAACGAGCTGACTGCAACCCACCCGCTGACGGCGACGCCGGCGGCCATCCGCGCGCCGGGGGTGCTGGTTGAGCAGATCCATCTGACGGCGCTGGATCAGGCGGGCGTGACGCAACTGATCGCCGATACCCTGGGCAGTCCCCCCGAAGTAGTGGAACCGCTGGCCGCGCTGGTCTACCAGAAGACCGGGGGCAATCCCTTCTTCCTCAAGACCTTCCTGCGCGCGCTGCACGCAGAGCAGGTGATCTGGTTTGATCCGGGCCAGGGCTGGCGCTGGGAGCCGGCCGCCATCCAGCAGTTCCACGCCACCGCCAATGTGGTTGACCTGATGGTGCGCCGCCTGGAGCGCCTCGCGCCGCCGGTGCAGGCGGTATTACGGCGGGCGGCCTGCATCGGCAACCAGTTTGATCTGCCCACGCTGGCGACGCTCGCCGGACAACCGGAGGACGAGATGGCCGGGCTGCTGCTGGAGGCGCTGCAGGAACAGTTGATCATCGCGGTGGGTCCGACCTATGCCTTCGCGCACGACCGTATCCAGGAGGCCGCCGCGTCGCTGGTGCCCGCGCCCGAGCAGGCCGCGATGCACTATCAGATCGGGCGACTGCGCTTGCAGCAGGCCGACCCGGCGGAACTGTCGGAGCAGATCTTCGAGATTGTCGATCATCTCAACCTGGGCGCGGTGCTGGTTGCCACGCCGGAGGAGCGCATGCATCTGGCGCAACTCAACCTGATCGCCGGGCAGCGCGCCCGCTCCGCCGCCGCATTTGAGGCCGCTCTGACCTATCTCACCCAGGGCATGCAGTTGTCCGGCCCGATGAGCCGGCAGCCGGAGTATGATCTGGCGCTGGCGCTGCATGTAGCCGCCGCCGAAGCCGCCTACATGTGCGCCGATTTTGCCCGCTCCGAGGAACTGGTGCAGACCGTGCTGGCGCATGCGCAGTCACTGCTGGACCGGGTGCAGGCCTACGAACTGCTGATGCACGCCTACATCTCGCGGAATCGCATGGTCCGCGCAGTCGATATCGGCCTGGAGGTACTGGATCTGCTGGGAGTTCAACTGGTCACCGACCGGGACGATAGCGGTGTGCAGTTGCCGACAATTGACGATCCGGCGCGCATGCCGACGATGACGCAGCCGGAGCATCTGGCGGCGATGCGCATTCTGGTGGCGCTGGCCCCGGCCGCTATCCAGACCCGGGCGAAGATCTACCCGCAGGGCATTCGCACGCAGATCCGCTACTGCCTGGAGCATGGACATACTTCCTGGTCGGCGGTGTCGTACGGGCTCTTCGGCTTTGTGCTGATCTCCGGGCCGCAGGAGGATATCGCACGGGGCTACCACGCCGGGCAGTTGGCGCTGCGGTTGCTGGAGCAGTTTGACGCGCGCGAACTCCAGAGCAAGGTCTTCTTTCTGGTCAATGCGCATATTCGCCACTGGCAGGCGCATGTGCAGGAGACAATCGCACCGCTGAAGGCGGGCGTGCAGAGCGGGCTGGAGCATGGCGATCTGCAGTTTGTGGGCTACAACGCCAAAGACCTCTGTGCCCATCGCTTTTTCCTGGGCGCACCGCTGGAAGAGATTGCGCAGGAACAGATGCACTTTATCGGGTTGCTGAGCAGCCTCAAGCAGGAGCATTCGACCTGCTACATTCAGATCTGGCATCAGGTAGTGTTAAACCTGCTTGGGCAGGGCCACAGCCGGGAGCATCTGGCCGGCCCCAGCTTTGCCGTGGATACGATGCTGCCCTACCTGGAGGAGACCAACAACCGCAACCTGCTGTTTCACACACACCTGGCCGAGACGATGCTGCACTACCTGTTTGGACAGTATGCGCAGGCGGTAGCAGTTGCGGAAGAAGCCGCAGTCCATATCGAGTCCGCGCCGGGCCTGATGAGTGTGGGCCTGCACCGGGTCTATCAATCGCTGGCGATGCTGGCGAACTACTCCGCCGTGTCGCCCGCAACCCAGGCATTCTATCTGGAGCGGGTCGCGCAGAACCAGCAGCGCATTCGCCGCTGGGCTCCCGCCAACTACGAACATCCGGCTGATCTGATCGAGGCGGAACTGGCGCGTGTGCGCGGGCAAACCGAGCGGGCGATGGCCTACTACGACCGCGCGATTGCCGGTTCACTGGAGCAGCGCTTTACCCAGATCAGCGCGATGGCCTACGAGCAGGCGGCCGCGTTCTACCTGGTCCTGGGACGCACCAAGATCGCGCAGATCTATCTCAAGGATGCGCACTACTGCTACACGATCTGGGGCGCGGCGGCAAAATGCCGGCACCTGGAGGCGCGCTATCCCGATCTGCTGGATCGGCGCGTGACCGCGTTGAGTCCCCGCGATCCGCAGACCCGCACCCAGACCGGCGACAGTACCTCAACCAGCAGCACCGGCAGCGCCGTGCTGGATCTGGCAACCGTGCTCAAAGCCGCGCAGACGCTGGTCAGCGCGGTTGAGCTTGATCTGCTGCTGGAGCGACTGATGGGCATGGTGCTGGAGAATGCCGGGGCGCAGAAAGGGTTGCTAATTCTGGAACAAGATGGTGAACTTTTGATTCAAGCCGAGGGTACGGTTGACGCGCCGACGATCACGGTACTCCAGAATCGCCCCGTGGACACCTGTACGCAACTCTCCACTGCCATCGTCAACTATGTGCGTCGAACGGGAACCAGCATGGTGATTGCCGATGCCGCGCAGGATGAGCGCTTTGTGAATGATCCCTACGTGGTGCAGCATGCGCCGCGCTCGATCCTCTGCCTGCCCATCCTGAACCAGGGGCGCTTTGTGGGCCTGCTCTACCTGGAAAACAACCTGACCAGCAATGCCTTCACCCCGGAGCGGCTGGAGATGATGCGCGTTCTGGCGGCGCAGGCGGCGATTGCGCTCGACAATGCCCGCCTCTACGCGGAGATGAAGCGTGAGATTGCCGAGCGGCAGCGGGCGGAGGAGGTGCTGCGCTCGATTACCGAGGGCACGGCCTCCGTCACGGGTGGGGATTTCTTCCGCTCGCTGATTCGCCATCTTGCCGCCGCCTTTGCCGTGCGCTACGCATTTGTGGCCGAGTGTACCGATCCATCGTACACGCGCGCCCGCACCATCGCCTTCCTGGAGGACGGTCAGTTCCTGGACACTATCGAGTATGATCTGGCGGGAACGCCCTGTGAGCAGGTAGTCGCGGGCGATGTCTGCTACTACCCCCTGCGCCTGGAGGAGTTCTTCCCCGCCGAAGCCGGCCTACAGTCCTATTTGGGCGCGCCGATCCACAACTCAGCCGGGAAGATCCTGGGCCATCTGGCGGTGCTGGACCCACAGCCGATGGAGCGAACCTCCTACGATATGGCGATGCTGCGCATTTTTGCCGCCCGCGCAGGCACCGAACTGGAACGCCAGCGGGCGGAAGAGGCGCTGCGCGAGAGCGAGGCGCGCTACCGCCAGTTTTACAACAAGACGCCGGCGATGTTACACTCCATTGATAGCAGCGGCAACCTGATCAGTGTGAGCGACTACTGGCTGCAGATGTTTGGCTACGAACGGGACGAGGTGATTGGCCGCCGCAGCATCGACTTTCTCACCGAGGCGTCGCGGCTTTATGCGCAGGAGGTCATCTCCCAGGAGTTTTTCCAGCAGGGCGGGGTGAAAGATGTCGAGTTGGAGTTTGTCAAAAAAGATGGTGCGGTGATCCAGGTGCTGCTCGCCTCCATTGCCGAGAAGGATGCCGCCGGGCAGTTCACCCGCTCGATGTCCGTCCTGACCGATATCACCCGGCGCAAACAGGCCGAGGATGCGCTGCGCCGGAGCGAAGGTCAACTGCGCCGGCTGAACGAGCAGTTATCCGACTACAGCCGCAACCTGGAGCAGCGCGTTGCCGAGCGCACCCAGGAGATCGAGCGGCGGCGGCATGTGGCGGAACGCACCCGCGATATGCTGGCGATCCTCAATTCCAACCGGCCCCTGCATGAGATTCTCGACTACATTGTGGCCGAGGGCATCAAACTGCTGGGCACGCAGAGCGGAGCGGTCTATCGGCTGGATGCCGACCAGGGCATGTTTATTGTGCAGGCGGCGCGCGGACTGCCGCCTGACTATATCGACGGGCTGACCTTCCCGATGGATCAGAGCTTCATCGGGCGGGCGCTGCGCACCCATCAGCCGGTGGTGGTCACCGACCTGACCACCGCCGTGGTGCGGGAGAATATCGGCATCTCGGAGTATCGGCGGGCGCTGCTGGCGGAAAACTACCACACCCTGCTGGCCGTCCCGCTGATGCGCCAGGGGGATACCAGCGAGACGGAGGCAATCTACGGCGGGATTGCGCTCTACTACCCGGAGCCGCGCAGCTTCACCGAGGAAGAGTTGGGCCTGGTGGTCGCCTTTGCCGATCAGGCCACGCTGGCGATTGAGAATGCCCACCTGCGCCAGCGCCTGCAGCAGGCGGCGATTATGGAAGAGCGGGCGCGGCTCTCGCGGGAACTGCACGACTCGGTGACGCAGTCGCTCTACAGCCTGACGCTACTGTCGGAAGGGTGGCGACGCATGGCGGCGGCGGGACGGCTGGAGAATGTGATTGAGTCGCTGGCGGAACTGGGCAGTATCGGGCAGCAGGCGCTCAAGGAGATGCGGCTGCTGGTACATCAGTTGCGCCCCCCGGCGCTGGAGAAGGAGGGGCTGCTGGGCGCGCTCCACCAGCGCCTGGGCGCGGTTGAGCGGCGCGCGGGGGTGGAGGCCCGCCTGATTGCCGATGACCTCGAGGGACTGCCCGCCGCGCTGGAAGAAGGGCTCTACCGCATTGCGCAGGAGGCGCTGAACAACTCGCTCAAGCATGCGTCGGCAACTTCGGTCACGGTGCATATTCGCAACACGGACGGGCAGATTGAACTGGAAATTGTGGACAACGGCCAGGGGTTTGATCCTGATATGCTGAACGATGGCGGTGGCGTGGGCCTGAGCAGCATGCGCGAGCGCACCGCGGCGCTGGGCGGGACGTTAACCTTGCAGAGTGCGCCGGGAGCGGGGACACGCGTGCGGGTGAGTTTTGCCGGTACAACTGGTACAAACGGGGAGGAAACCAGATGAGCACACCAAAAATCCGGATTGTTATTGCCGATGATCATGCCGTGGTACGCAAGGGCTTGCAGACGTTGATTATGAGTGCGCCGGATATGGAGGTCATCGGCGAGGCGGTGGACGGCGTCGATGCGGTGCTAAAGGCGCGCGCGCTCAAGCCGGATGTGCTGCTGCTCGATATGCTCATGCCCCGCCAGGATGGACTGGAGGCGATCCTGCAGATCAAGCGGGAAGATCCCGACGCGAAGATCCTGGTGCTGACCAGCTTCGCCGATGATGATAAGATCTTCCCGACGATTAAGGCCGGCGCGCTGGGCTACCTGCTCAAGGACTCCTCGCCGGATCAACTACTCCAGGCTATCGCCGATGTCCATGCGGGCAAGCCGTCGCTGCACCCGACGATTGCACTCAAGCTGATGCGCGAGCTGAACCAGCCCTCCGATCTGCCGCCCACCGAGGCTCCCCTGACCGAGCGCGAGGTTGAGGTGCTCAAGCTGGTGGCGCGCGGGCTGACCAATCAGGAGATCTCGGAACTGCTGGTCATCAGTGAGCGGACGGTGGGCAACCATATCGGCAGCATCCTGAGCAAGCTGCACCTGGCAAACCGCACGCAGGCGGCGCTCTATGCGTTGCGGCAGGGGCTGGCAAGCCTGGATGAGAAGTAGGAAGCGCAGAGCGGGGAACGCAGAGCGCCGAGCGCAGAACGTAGAACAGGGAGCGGGGACGACGGACGACTATAGTTCGGCGGTTGTTTCTTGCTCTTCGGTCGAGTCGGTAGCGCGTGGGGCGACGCGCAGAGGTAGTGTCACCGTGAAGGTGGTGCCCTGGCCGACGCTGCTTGTCACGGCGATCTCGCCGCCCATCATCCGGCAGTAGCGCCGGCTGATCGCCAGGCCCAGCCCGGTCCCGCCATACTTGCGCGTGGTTGAGGGGTCCGCCTGCGTAAACTCCTTGAAGAGCGTGTCAAGCTGGTCGGGGGCGATGCCGGGGCCGGTATCCGTAACCCGAAAGCGGATCAGGTCCGCCGTAGCAGTACCATCCCCATCGCGTGATGCGTGTGAGACCGTCAGAGTAATCGTGCCCTGCTCGGTAAACTTGGCGGCATTGCCCAGCAGGTTGAGCAGGATCTGTTGCGTCTTCAGTTGATCGGCATACATGATGCAGCCATCGTTGAGGCTATGCACCTCCAGCGTGTTGTCCTGTTGCGCTACCAGCGAGGGTGGCAAATTTCTCAAGACCCACATCAATACCGACCGCAGCTTCCGGTACATCTTCTTGTTGTGTATGCTCTTTCTCAACCGAGAAGCAGACAAACCACTTCCCGGTCGCGGAACGGCGCAGCGT
>DAOTUI010000108.1:0-14639 GCA_034437035.1 Chloroflexaceae bacterium | reverse complement strand
GTGCAAAATTTTTGTGAAAAAGAATGGAATCTTCCGCCCTGCCGGAGGAGAAATTTCCTTTCGGGTGAGCAACCGCGTAAGTCGTGATTTTGTTTGTGCAGTTGGTCAGACTGGTCTTATCGATAAGGATGTAGGAGAGAGATGAACGATCCGTATGACGGTAGCAGAATGGAGGTGACGGGATGCGGGCTCTCCTTAGCGACAGCATCGGTGGTGCAAAATCATTCCTGCCGGATATGCGTATGATATTTTACCGTTTGTAAAAAAAGTTGTCAATATAAAAAAGGTTGAAGTTTATAAAATGTAATCAAGATAGCCCCGCGCGCTACCACCTCTGGGGGAGTGGTCGGCGGCTGTGTCACGCTCTATGTGCCAATTTGTGCTGCCTATGATACAATGCCCTTGATCAAAGCATAAACTGGATGGAGCGTATGTCTGTTGTAAATCACAATGAGGAGTTGCGTGCGCTACGCCGGCGGGTTGCGGAGTTAGAGCAAGAACGCGAACAGCTTCGCAATGTCTTTTCTATGCTCAATGATCTGGTGCTGATTGTTGACCGTGAAGGTTACTACCGCGATGTATTATCCACAAGTCCTGATCTTACCTCTATCCCGCCGGAAGAAATCATCGGCAAGAATAGAGCTTATGCACAATAAGCACGAAACCGCATCAGAATGCGCTAAACACCACCAGGTAAGGTTGTCTTTTTAGCCCATTGGGAAGCCACATCCGCTTATTGTGCATAGACTCTAATGCACGCGAAGTGCTACCGTCCCATTTAGTCGATCTCCTGTTGACTGGTATTGATACGGTCTTGACGACGCAGGTCTCACAGAACTTTGAATACACGCTGGATGTCCTCGCCGGCGAACGCCGGTTCACTGCGCGGCTTTTCCCCTATACCAGCACCAGTGCAGTTGTCACCATCACCGATATAACTGAGCAATATTGGCAGGCCCAGAAACTAAAGCAGAGTGAGCGGTTGCTCACCTCACTGCTACACAATTTGCCGGTGGTGCTCTACAGCCTGGATCGTGAAGGCACATTCACTTTATCCGATGGCAAAGGTCTGGAGAGCATCGGGATTCAGCCGGGGCAGGTGGTAGGGATGTCAGTCTACACCCTCTATGCCGATGTGCCCGAAATAATCGAAAACATCCGGCTTGCGCTGCAAGGCCAGACACGCTTCTCGGTTATCGAACTGGGCGAACTGTTTTTTGATACCTGGTATATTCCCCATCGTGATGCCGCAGGTCAGGTGGATGGTGTGATCGGGCTGTCGCTCAATAGCACTGAGCGCCACCGCGCCGAACGGGAGCAACATCGCCTGCAAGAAGAAATTATTCAGAGTCAGCAGGCAACCCTGCGGGGGATTTCGACCCCGCTGATCCCCATTAGTGAGCGCGTCGTGATTATGCCTCTGGTCGGCACCATCGATCAGGTGCGTGCCCAGCAGATCCTGGAAACCTTGCTCGAGGGTATCGCCCAACATCAGGCAGAGATTGTTATTCTCGATATTACTGGCGTGCCCGAGGTGGATAACAACACTGCCGATATTCTGATTCGCTCGGCGCAGGCGGTCAAGCTACTGGGCGCACGCGTGATGCTCACCGGCATTCAGCCGCATATTGCTCAGACGCTCACCAGCCTGGAGGTTAATCTGGGGGACATTACTACCCACAGCACCCTGCAGAGTGGCGTTGCTCAGGCCCTCCAGCGTTCACCCACCCGGTAGTAGTTTCATCAATGTTGTCACGCGCTCCTGCGTGTGGGGCAGGTTGTGGTACCATGATCAGGCAATGCCTGAGTCACTGCTCCGAACCCGCCTGACCATGCCCACACCGCGCCCCGACCGGGTGCGGCGTGAGCGGCTGCACATGAAATTGGACACCGGCCTCGATCATAAACTCACGCTGGTCTCGGCTCCGGCCGGGTTTGGCAAGACCACCGCCGTCAGCGACTGGCTGCATGCGCGCGATCTGCCCGCTGCCTGGCTCACGTTGGATGCCACCGACAGCGATCCACTCCACCTGCTGCGCTACCTGGCAGCCGCCCTCCAGCGCATTCTGCCCAACCTGAATAGTGACATCGACGGCGCGCTACAGTCCGCCCAGACGGACTACACCGCCGTGCTGGTCGATCTGATCAACGCGCTGGATGGTGTTGACGCACCCTGCATCCTGGTGCTGGATGACTATCATCATACTGATGCGGCCGCGATTGACCAGTTGCTTGACCGGTTGCTGACCTACCAGCCCACTGCGCTGCATCTTATCCTGATCAGTCGGGCTGACCCGGCCTTGCCGCTGGCCCGGTTGCGGGCGCAGGGCGACCTGCTGGAACTGCGTGCCGCCGATCTGCGCTTCACGCCGGACGAGGTTGCCACTTTCCTGCGTGATACGATGGGGCAGGCTTACCCGTCCGCCATCAGCGCAGCGCTTGCCACGCAGACGGAAGGCTGGATCGCCGGGTTGCATCTGGCAGCCCTGGCGCTGCGGCAGAGCGATGATCCGGCGGCCTTTGTTGCCGCTTTCACCGGCAGCCATCGCTACATCATCGACTACCTGACCGACGAGGTACTGGCGCAGCAACCCGATGCGATCCGCCACTTTCTGCTGCATACCTCCATCCTGGAGCAGATGTGTGCGCCGCTATGTGCTGCCCTGCTGGAACAGACCGGCACGCAGGCCCTGCTGGAACAGCTTGAGGTCAGCAACCTGTTTGTGCAACCGCTCGACGCCGAGCGCCGCTGGTATCGCTACCACCAGCTTTTTGCCGAAGTGCTGCGCCGGCGGCTGGCCCGCAGCTTTGCCGACCGCATCCCGGAACTGCACCGGCGTGCCGCCTACTGGTACACCGAACATGGCATGGCCTTGGCGGCAGTGCAGCATGCGCTAGACACCCGCGATCCGGTTTTTGCTGCGCAAGTGGTCGAACAGCATGCCGCACCTGCACTCAGGCGGGGCGAAGCGACGACCGTGGGCCGCTGGCTGGAGCGCCTGGGACCGGAGGTGGTGCAGGCCCACCCGCGCCTGGCGCTGCAACAGGCCTGGGTCTACTATTTTGCCAATGATATCGCCCGCATCGAGCCACTGCTGGCCCGGGTGGAAGCGCCGCTCGATCAGGTTGAAGCTGACCGGCAGACCGACATGTGTGGCGATGTTGCGGCCCTGCGCGCCTGGGTTGCCTTCCGCCGGGGTGCATTCGCAGCGGCGATTACCCGCTTCCGCGAGGCGCTGGCCCACCTGCCCGCGCAGGCCCATTTCCAGCGCGGCGTCAACTTAATGTTCCTGGGCGATGCGCTGCAGCAGGTAGGTGACACCCGGCAGGCCGCCGACAGCTACACCGCCAGTATTCCGCTCTGTCGGCAGGCGGATAATATCGCTGCCATGCTGGGGGCCACCCTCAAGCTGGCGACGGTCTACCGTACGCTGGGCGAGTTGCGCCGTGCCCATGCCGCGCTCCAGGAAGCCTGGGATGCTGTCCAGTTGCAGTCACCACAACCGCCCTCCATCGTCTATCTGCACCTGGGCCTGGGGGATGTCGCCTACGAGCAGAACAAGCTTGACCAGGCCGCCGCACATGTGCAGGCCGGACTGGAACTGGTGCGCCACCGCCATACGCTGACCCATCTGCAACCGCTGCTACTGCCGGCACAGGCACGCCTCCGGCAGGCACAGGGCGATCCGGCAGGTGCCCGTACCGCGCTGCAGCAGGTCGATGAACAGCCCCAGGTGCAGAGCGATGCCCGGGTTGCGGCGCTGGTGACGTTGCGGCGCGTGCAGATCTGGCTGCTGCAGGGCGATCTGGCGGCCGCGCAAAGCTGGAGCGCCGCGCTTGAACCGCCCGATCCGGCGCTCTTCTCCGGGGAACTGCTGTTGATCAGCCAGGCGCGGGTGCTGCTGGCCCGGGGCCGCGCCGCGAATGACCCGGCAGCGCTGGCGGCGGCGCTCGATCTGCTGGAGCGGTTGCAGACCAGTGCGCAGACTGCCGGGCGCGCCGGACATCTGCTGCTGATCCGCATATTGCAGGCGCTGACTCACGCAGCCATGGATCAGCGCCGGCAAGCTCTCGCTGCCCTGGCACAGGTACTCACGCTGGCCGCGCCGGAGGGCTTTGTGCGCGTCTTTCTGGACGAGGGTGCAGCGATGGCAAACCTGCTGACCGAGGCGATTACCCGGCGAGTGGTGCCGGCCTATGCCGGTCGTCTGCTGGCCGCTTTCCCCGCTACCCCTCCCGCCCCCGATGATCCGACCGCGCAGGCGCAGGCCCGGTTGGTCGAGCCGTTGACCGAGCGTGAACTGGATGTGCTGCGCCTGCTGGCCGCCGGACAACCCAACCGCGCCATTGCCGCCGGCCTGGTGCTCTCGACCGGCACGGTCAAGGTGCATACCCGCAACATCTACGGCAAGTTGGGGGTCAGCAACCGTACCCAGGCCGTCACCCGCGCCCAGGAGTTGGGGCTGCTCTAGCCGGGCTAGCGGTATTAGCCTGACCCATACCATCTACCCGCTGTTCATTCTCCAGTAGCCTGTTCTGCGGCTTCCCGCAACAACTGCTCGGCGGCCGCCAGGTCCGGCATCTGTTGTACCGCCACAATCAGACGGCTCAACACCGCAGGCTGTTCTATCCAGCGAACGTTCCGGACCAGGGCAAAAGGAATATCCGGGAAGCGCACCAGCAGCGTATCTTCAAGAATCTGCTGCAGCTCTTGCCGTCGCAGTTGTGCTTCATACTCACTGCGCAGTTCCGCCCGCAATTCAACCTCACGATCTTTCATCAGGTAGTCAAACAAATCGGAACGCATCAGGCGCTCCTTTCCTATCAGATCCACACATCGTCGCGGTTCCAGCAACGGCTCGGCAAACATGCCCAGGATCGACCGCAGATCGCCCTGCTGTGGCAACGGTGCTTGCGCCAGCACCAGGCGGGCCGCCGGTTCAACCAGGGCAGCATCAGCGTTGTGCATCAACGGACTGATGGTTGCGTCATCTTCAAGAAACGAGACATAGTACAACTGATCGTTCACCACATCAGTCCGCATTCACCCCCGGCTGGGTCTGCCCGGTTTGCCGCGCCTGCTGCTGGCGCTGCAGAAAGGTCAGCACCGCAAATGCCTCGGCGATATCCTCCAGGCTCACCAGGCCCAGGTAGTTTAGCCCATCGTAGACGGCGACAACGCGCACATCCTGCTCGCTCATCATCTGGCGTACCTGGTCCAGGGTAGCGCCGGCATCAACCTTTGTAATCTCACGGCGCATAATCGAGGTGACATACACATCCTGCGTGTTCGTGTCCAGGGCGCGCAGCACATCGTCCCGGGTGACAATGCCGATTGGCGCGTTCCCCTGCATCACCGCAAAATCGGGCTGGTAGCTGGTCAGAATATAGTCCACCACCTGGCTCACCCGATCACCCATGTTGAGGCGCAGCGCATGCTTGTTGTAGGCATCCCCCACGCGCAGGGTTGTCAGCACCGTGCGCGCCTGCCCCTCGCGGTTCTCCTGCCCGGCCCCAAAGAAGATAAAGGCCGCCACCAGGATCAGCAGGAAGTTGCCGCTGATGATACCGAACAGCCCCAGCCCGATGGCCGCCAGTTGACCGATGTTTGATGCAATCGCGGTGGCGCGCTGGTAGGTCATAAACATCGCCAGGATCGCCCGCAGCGCCCGCCCGCCATCCAGCGGAAAGGCCGGGAGCATATTAAACAGTACCAGTGCAACATTCGCCTGCAGCAGCCAGAGCAGCAGCGTCAGCGCGGAAGGGTCCAGCGTTGCCCCCTGGACCGTTCCCTGAGGGCCGAGCATGCCCAGGAACGCGGTTGCGCCCGTAAGGATCAGCAGGGCCGCCGCAATCACCACATTCACCAGCGGACCGGCCACGGCAATAATCAACTCGTGGAGTGGCTTGCTGGGCAGCCGTTGCAGAAAGGCCACGCCGCCAATCGGCAGCAGGATAATCTCGCGCACCGGGATGCCAAAAAACCGGGCAGCAATGCTATGCCCCAGTTCGTGCAGGGTGACACAGGCAAACAGCAGGAGAATCAGCAGCACCCCGAAGAGCGCCCCCGTCAGGCCATACGTCCCCGCCCAGGGCAGCGCGCCGAGGGGCAGGATGAGGAAGAAGGTTATATGTATTTTGATATCGATACCCGCAATGCGTACCAATCGAAAAGATCGGTTCATTGTTCTGCTCCCATTACTATGTTTGTTGGTTTTATGAACACATGTTACGTGCTGCCATCTGATCGGGCCTGGTGTCCCTCTCAAGATACTACTGGTTCATTCACGTTTATGGAGTACGCAAGCCATACTTACACCGTCTCTTTGGGTAGGATGAATTAACCGGCGATATCTCTCAATTACACAAGTTACGCCGTCGGTTCCAAATCAGGTGTTCATCTGGATGAACGGCCCGATGCGCCGCCGGCAGGGCGGAATGGGACATGCTTTTTCCGGAACATGTGGCGCTCCGAGCCACATGTTCCGAAAAGAGAGAAAACGTATCATGCTGCCGCAGGCGAAATACGCCGTTATCGAGCGCAAACGGTCCGTTTGCACGCACACCGCGTACGTCCTGTCATATAACACGAGTTACGCGGTCCCTGTCTCGGAAAGAAATGTCGCCTCCGGCAGGGCGGAATATGATCATCCTCTTTGGAAAGAAAGTGGCTCGGAGCGCCACTTTCTTTCCAAAAAGAGAGAAAACGTACCATGCTGCCGCAGGCGAAATTGGTTTTTCGTTTGATGAAATACCCGGGTTACAGCTTACTGCATAACCCTGTTAGAAAGGAGTTTATTCCTATGCAGTCAATTCTTGACCGGCATTTTCTGGTGGATGGGGTGCGCATTGCGTATACTGATGTCGGCGTGGGTCCGCCGGTGGTGCTCATCCACGGGACGCCCTCGCATGCCTTCCTCTGGCGCGCAGTGCTGCCCGCGCTGGTGAAGGCCGGCTATCGCGTGCCGGCCTTTGATATGCTCGGCTATGGGCAGTCGGAGCGCCCGCTGGACCGGGATACCTCCGTGGCGGCGCAGGCAGTCTTGCTCGACCAACTGCTGGATGCCTGGCATCTGGCAGATGCGAATATCGTTGGACATGACATTGGCGGGGCGGTGGCGCTCATTCTGGCGACAACCCATCCAGAGCGCGTGGCTACCCTTACCCTGATTGACACGGTGAGTTATGACTCCTGGCCTTCGGTGACCTGGCGAACGATCATTGAAAACCACCTGCAGGACTATGCGGCAATGCCGATAGTGGAGTTTCGGGCGATGATGGAGCGCCAGTTGCGGATGACGGTCTTTCACAAGGAGCTAATGAGCGGGACTGTACTGGAGGCTTACCTTGCGCCCCTCCTTTCGGAATTGGGGAAGCAGTCCTTTTTTTTGCATCAGGTGCAGCACTATGACTCCCGCTACACCGAGGCTATTACGCCTGCGTTGCCGGGGCTGACAATGCCGGTGCAGATCATCTGGGGTGCGGAGGATGAATGGCAGCCAGTGCAGTATGCCCACCGCCTGCGACAGGATATTCCGACAGCAAACCTGACGATAGTACCCCATGCCGGCCACTTCCTGATGGAAGACGCGCCCGACCAGGTTACGGAGGTGATAAGACAGTTCTTACGGGAGCATACCTGAGCAGCTTATCCACATTTTGTTGATAAGTTGTGGACAGGCTACTAGATATTGGGAAAGTATCGCACCAGATGTAGTAGTGCGGGGGGGTTATCCACATTTTGTTGATAAGCTGTGGATAGCACACTAAATGTAGGAACAGCGGAGAGCGGCTATTACCAGCACATTACCAGACAGAGCGCCGGGACGGTGGCTGCACCGTCCCGGCGCTCTGCGGCTTGTAGCCGCACCTACGTTGGCAAACATCGGGTCTGGATTGACACGCGTTACGCGGTGCTGCCTGTTCCATCCTGGTGCCGGACCTGAAAGCCAGAATCGCCTGCGGCAGCGTGATACGTTCTTTTTCTTTCCTGCCGGAGGTGCAATTCTCTTACGGGTCAGTGCCCGCGTAACGCGTGTGATTGATGCCGGATCGGCGCAGATCAATTCCCCTCCAGGTAGCCATAGAGGCGGTGGCCCAGCAGGGGGTCGCGCAACTTCTTGAGCGCCTCGCTCTCCAGTTGCCGTACACGCTCGCGGGTCAGGTCCAGCCGGTGCCCGATCTTCTCCAGGGTCAATGGCTGGTCGCCGTCCAAACCATAGCGCAGTTCCAGAATATGGCGCTCGCGGGAGGTCAGATGGGTCATCGCCTCGTTCAGATCATTTCGCAGCAGATGTTGCACAACCTGCTCCAGCGGCGTGGGCTGCGTCGTGTCGGAGAGCATATCCCCCAGGGCACCGCCGTTCTCCTCGCTATGCGGCTCCTCCAGGGAGCAGGGAATCAGCGCGGCCTGCTCGGTGCGAACCACCTGCTCGCTGGTCAGCCCGATTTCCTGGGCAATTTCGTCGGTGGTGGGATCACGATCCAGTTGATGGGTCAACTGCTGGCGCACGCGGTTCAGGCGGCTTACCCGCTCCCCCAGATGCACCGGCAGGCGGATCGTCCGGCTCTGGTCGGCAACGGCCCGCCCAACGCTCTGGCGAATCCAGTAGGTGGCGTAGGTGGAGAATTTCAGGCCGCGCCCGGGGTCAAACTTATCGACGGCGCGCATCAGTCCCAGGCTCCCCTCCTGGATCAGATCCAGCAGGCTCAGGCCGTGTCCCTGGTAGCGCCGGGCAATGCTCACAACCAGCCGCAGGTTGGCGTTGATCAGCTTTGCGCGGGCAGACTGTCCGGCAGCGATCTGCTCGCTTAACTGTTGTCGTTCTGCCGGGTCGCCGGAGTCGGCGGCGGCCAGGCGGTGTGCGGCGACCCGTCCGGCCACCAGATTGCGGGCCAACTGCTGCTCCTGGTCAAAGGTTAACAGCGGTTCGCTGCCGATTTCGTTCAGGTAGGTGACAATTGAGTCATGCGTCGGCTCCGTCGCCGTAGCGGTAGCTGCCATATGTACACCTCATTGAGGATATCTGGTGTAATACAAAAAGGTTGCGTAAGTGATAATTACGCAACCTTAGTATGCCTGAGGGGTTTAAAGATAAAGTTAGGAGGAGATTAAAGGAAGATGAGAGGGACGGATCAACTCAGGGCCATATCGCGGCGCTTCTGCTGCTTGCGCCGATCCTCCAGGGAGAGCAGCTTTTTGCGCAGCCGCCAGCCTTTGGGCGTGACCTCGACCAGTTCATCATCGCTAAGGTACTCAATAGCGTCGTCGAGTGAGAGCCGGCGCGACGCATCCAGGCGCACCGTCTCCGCGCCCCGGTTGTTGCGCATATTGGTCAGGTGTTTCTCCTTGCAGACATTCACCTCCAGGTCGCTGTCACGAATATGCTGCCCGACAATCTGGCCGGCGTAGACCTCCTGGCCGGGGGTGATAAAGAAGGTGCCGCGATCCTGCACGCTGTTGATCGCATAAGTTGTGGCCGTCCCGCTCTCAAAGGCAATCAGCGAGCCGGTTTCGCGAGTCTCAATCTCACCCAGGAAGGGCTCATACCCGGCGAAGAGCGTGTTCATGATGCCCTGGCCGCGTGTGGCCGTGAGGAACTGCTGGCGAAAACCGAGCAACCCGCGGGTCGGGACGTAGTAGACATAATGCACGCTACCATCATCGCGGAAGTGCATGTCGCGCATCTGCCCGCGCCGCTTGCCCAGCATCTCAACCACCACCCCCTGGTAATCCTCGCCGACCTCGATCTCAACCAGTTCCATCGGCTCCAGGGTGGTGCCGTTCTCTTCGTGGAAGATCACCTCCGGCTTGCTGACCTGGAACTCGTAGCCTTCGCGCCGCATATTTTCGATCAAAATCCCCAGGTGCAGCTCACCCCGGCCGCTGACCAGGAAGGCATCGGCGCTATCGGTGTCGGCAACGCGCAGGGCCACATCGCGCTCCAGTTCGTTGTAGAGCCGCTCACGCAGCTTGCGGCTGGTGACATAGGTGCCCTCCCGTCCGGCGAAGGGGCTGTTATTGACGCCGAAGGTCATCCGCACCGTCGGCTCCTCCACATTAATCGTCGGCAACGCCTCGGGCGCGTCCAGGTCGGCGATGGTTGCGCCAATCGTTGCTTCGGGAATACCGGCGATTGCCACAATATCCCCCGCGCCGGCTTCTTCTACCTCCTGGCGCTGCAGGCCGTTGTAGACAAACAGTTGCGAGAGTTTCGCCGGGATGACGGTACCGTCGCGCGTAATATGCGCCACGGTCTGGTTGCGCTGGAGTCGTCCCCGGCGCAGCCGCCCGGTAAGAATCTTGCCCTTGTACTCATCATAGCTGCTGGTGGTAATCAGCATCTGGGCGGGCGCGTCCGGGTCGGCGACCGGCGGCGCAATCCGCTCCAGGATGGTCTCGAAGAGCGGCTCGAGCGACTCCTGCATTTCGAGTGGTGAGAAACCGGCCTGCCCCTTGAGCGCATTGGTGTAGATCACGGCAAACTCGGCCTGCTCATCGCTTGCGCCCAGATCCACAAACAGGTCAAACGTGGCATTGACGACAAAGTTGGGACGCGACTGGGGTCGGTCAATCTTGTTGACGACGACGATGGCGCGGTGCCCGGCCTGAAGCGCCTTGCGCAGGACAAAGCGGGTCTGCGGCATGGGCCCCTCCACTGCGTCAACCAGCAGCAGCACGCCATCGACCATGTTCATAATTCGCTCAACCTCGCCGCCAAAGTCGGCATGACCGGGCGTATCGACGATATTGATCTTGATGTCGTGATAGTTGATGGCGGTATTTTTCGACAGAATAGTGATCCCGCGCTCCCGCTCGAGCGCATTGCTGTCCATGACGCGCTCTTCTACCGCCTGATTTTCGCGGAAGATGTGGCTCTGCTTGAGCATCGCGTCTACCAGCGTGGTCTTCCCATGGTCAACATGGGCGATAATCGCAATATTTCGGATATCTGTTCGTTGCATTATGCTCACACGAAAGACCCTGACCGCGCCGGGCCAGGGTAGGCGAATAACGAATAGTTGCTACCGTGATTGTACCATGCGCAAGAATCCCGCGCAACACGGCCGGTGTGCGTGGTCCGTAGTCCGTAGTCCGTAGTCTGTAGTCCGTGGCGCGCTCAGGTGTAGGCTTCTGGTGGTAGGGACGCGCTGCTGCGCGTCCTTACCTTTTATGCAGGTGGCGTTGGAGCGCACGGGGTACGCGGACGTGCTGCACTGCGTAACTCCTGTAATCGGGGGCTCTGTTGCAAGAGGTATGCCATGCTCTGACCCGGATGGTTTCCCGATCACACCTCGGCAACCGGATCTGCTGCGCCGGCAATCGCCACCCGGTCTCGTCCTGTGCGCTTGGCCTGGTAGAGCGCCTGATCCGCCGCGCGAATGAGGAGATCAGCCGTTTGAGTATCGGGAAAGACCGCCACACCCGCCGAGATCGTCACCGTATCAAGGGCTTGCCCCTGGTGATGCACCACCAGTGCCTGTACCCCCACGCGGATCTCTTCAGCCCGTTGGCGTGTATGTTCCAGCGCAGCACCCGGCAATACCAGAATAAATTCTTCGCCCCCATAGCGACAGGCAATATCGTCGCCTCGGGTATGGGTTTTAAGGAAATCGCCCACCCCGCGCAGCAGCATGTCACCCGCATCATGCCCATGGGTATCATTGAAGCGTTTGAAATGGTCAACATCCAGCATAATCACCCCGACCGCTCCCCCACGCCGTTGTGCCCGCTGTAGCTCGCGGGGCAGCGTCGCGTCCAGGTAGCGCCGATTATAGAGCCCGGTCAATGCGTCACGTATCGACTGTTCTTGCAGATGCGCGTTTGTCTCTTGCATTTGCAACTCCAGTTGCTTGCGCGCGGTGATGTCCTGGGCAATACCCAGGATTTGCTGCGGCTGACCATCTGCGGTGCGGGCAAACACCACTTCGCGGCTGAGCAACCAGCGCCAGTTTCCATCACGATGCCGCATCCGATATTCAAAGTCCAGAATAGCTTCCTCGCCGGCCTGCGCCTGGGCCGCACGGTGGCTGCGCGCGCGGTCCTGATCGTCCGGGTGCAGCAGAGCGGGCATCACTTGCACACCCATGGCTTGCACTTCGGCGCTGGTGTAGCCGAGGATTTCCCATACATGGCGATTGCTGTAGGTTGTACGTTCTTGCGTTAAATCGTAGATATACAGGATATCGGGCATGGTATTAGCAATCTGTTGCACAAACCGCTCACTGGCACGCAGGGCTTCCTCCGCCTGTTTACGCTCGGTGATATCGACAACAATCCCCAGCAGGTAGGCAATCTGCCCGTCGTCATTGTGGACCGGTGTGACGGAGAGATCCGCCCAGAAAAGGGCGCCGCTGCGGGTGATATAGCGCTTCTCGATCCGATAGCCGGCAAGCTCGCCGCGTAAGAGTTGCCGGATGGCTGCGACCGTCGCGGCCCGATCATCAGGGTGGGTCAGCTCCAGATTAGAGATATGGGCCATCTCCTGGGGCGTATAGCCCAGTTGTTGCGCCCCCCGCGCATTGACCGTAATCATATTGCCGGCAGTATCTGACAGCGCAATCCCCACGGCCGCATTATCAAAGATCGCCTTGAGCCGCATTTCGCTCGTACGCAGGGCTTCCTCGGCCTGTTTGCGCTCGGTGATGTCAATAAAGGTCAGTTGAAATGCCGGGGAGCCCCGGAAGTCGGACGGGGCGATGTAGACTTCAACCCAGCGGGTCTGCCCCTGTTTGCAGAGGATACGATGTTCATTACAGCGCGGGATGCTCTCACCATTCAGTAGGGCTTGCATACGCCGCTGCACCTCCGGGCGGTCAGCAGGATGTATCAGGGAGAGGAGTTCTTCTGCCGACATCGCCTGTAATTCCGGAATAGTATACCCATGGATGCTCTCGATTGAGGGATTGGCAAAGACCACACGCCCCTCCTGCATAATCATCAGGCCCTGGAGGGAGAACTGCACCAGATTGCGGTAGGCCTCTTCGATCTGCCGGCGGTCGGCAATTTCCTGTTCCAGCCGGGCATTCTGGGTCCGTAGTGCCTCTTCCATCCGGCGATACGCAGTACGGTCGCGCAGGATGATCATCCAGCCGGCTGTCTGCCCACGCCGACTGCGCAGGGGGGTGATATGCACTTCCAACCAGTTTGCCGCCGCATCCGCACTGCCGGCGAGGGGGAGTTGCCCAACCGTCGTCTGAACGGGTTCGGACGTGAGCATGGATAGGAGTGCGGGCAGCAAATCAGACAGGGAAGTGCCAGGCAGCGGCATGGCTGGGCATTGCAGCAGCATGCCGGCAGCGGGGTTGATATCCACAATCCGATACTGATCATCGACAACCAGCAGGCCATCCGCCATATGTTCGACCAGGCGGTCGCGGGCGATGGGGGCCAGATCGAGGAAGCGCCGCCGAAAGAGCGCCCAGGCCCAGAGCGGCGCTGCGATCAGATAGGCCAGGGGTGTGATATCGAGATAGGGGAGATCCGGCAGCGGAACCAGTCCAACCACCGTTATCAGGCCACTGAACAGACCGACCAGCAGGCCCACCAGCACCGCGCCGACTTGCAGTTGATAAAAGCGCGGAGCCCGGACCAGTGCTACTACCAGGAGACCGACGGCAGTCAGACCGATCAGGTAGGTACCGGCGACCCATATCCCGAACCAGGGGCCATAGGTATAGGTGAGCAATGCCAGGCTGTCCTGGAAGATCAGGCGACTGGAGGTACGCACCAGATGATGGACGGGATCAGTCCAGACCACCAGTGCATTCAACACGGGAAAGACCCAGAGAAACGGCATGAGACGACGGGCCACTTCGGAATGGCGGGTATAGCCCAGTGCAAACAGCAGCACGCCGATCATTGCGATATCGATGCCGGTAAACTGAATGTTATCCCAGACTATTTTGGCCGGAAGGGTGACGGAAAGCAACTCACAGAAGTATCCGCTACAGGCAAATCCCCATCCCAGGAGCGCGAGCGCAAACGGACGGGCACCGGGAGTATCCCGGCACCGGATTGCATAGAACGCAAAGCCCAGCAGGACTAACGCAGAGACAGCCAGCAGCAGCAGGAACAGCGTAAAGAACATAGAGTGTGCATATCCGTTCCGGTGTATTCAGCATATCCGGTATGCCCAATCTATATTATCACAAATATTG
Source organism: Chloroflexaceae bacterium (assembly GCA_034437035.1). Lineage (GTDB taxonomy): Bacteria > Chloroflexota > Chloroflexia > Chloroflexales > Chloroflexaceae > CAKZQX01. The sequence continues at coordinate 479 of DAOTUI010000108.1, read as the reverse complement.
CTCTGGTTAACAAGCGATTATTCATGCGGCCACTGCCGGCGGGTGTTCTCGGTGATCCTGGTTTTGCCGGCGTTTGGGGTGGTAGGCATCCAACCGGCTAAAGCCGGGACTCCAGTGAATTACACGACTTACGCGGTTGACATACAACCCGGACGTTTGACCAGATGGAAGCCCGATTCGCCTGCGGCAGCATGGTACTTGTTCGATCTTTTTGGAAAAAAGTGGCTCTCCAAGCCACTTTTTTCCAAAAAGGATGTCTAGTTCCGCCCTGCCGGAGGCGAAATTTCCTTTCGGGTTCGTGACCGCGTAACATACGTCAATAAACCCTGGCAATCATGCCGGGTGTTCCATCTCGCGGCGCAGGGCTTCCTGTTCCTGCACCCGGATTTGCTTCTGCCGCTCGACCACCTCGATCTGGATTTCCTCGGCGCGGACTTCCTGGTTGGTGATGTTCTCTTGCAGGGTGCCGGCCAGGTTGG
>DAOTUI010000107.1:0-57399 GCA_034437035.1 Chloroflexaceae bacterium | reverse complement strand
GCCGGCTTCGCCTGCGGCAGCATGGTACGCTTTTTATCTTTATCATAAAAAATTTGCACAGAGTGCAAATTTTTTATGATAAAGATCGGGAATCTTCCGCCCTGCCGGAGGCGAATCGGGCCGTTCATCCAGATGAACACCTGTTTTGGAACCGACCGCGTACCTCCTGTCAGGAAAAGCAACCATAGCGGTGAAGCGAATGCCGTTTCATCACATGAATGCAGAGAGCGTGTGCTTCAGAACGGCATGCTCCATGGCGCTTTAAATGCAATTGCCCTACCCCAACCGTGATGAAAACCAGCAGCCCATGGAGTATCATGGTGAGGAATGAGAAAGAAGGAGGCAACTGATGACCTATCAGGAGATGCTGACGGCAATTCCGCGCCTCTCAGTGCAGGAACGACTGGCGCTGCTGGAGGTACTTTCGCGCTCACTCCGGGAAGAGTTGCAACTGTCCCACGGAACATCCGGCTCGGCAGAGCGACTGCCAGGGATTATCCAGACAGCAGGGCCACCCCCGGACGCCGCCGCCGTTGAGCAGATCCGCCATGATTATCTTGCGGAGAAATATGGGTAATGCGTGTATTGATTGATACCGACGTTGTGCTCGATCTGCTCCTGAAACGCCCACCGTTCTACCCGGATGCGTTTGCCCTCTGACCGATTACGAGGACGCTGTACAAATTGCGGCGGCACGGGCTGCGGGTCTTGATGCCCTGAGCACCCGCAATCCTGGCGACTATGTGGGTGCGCCGCTTCAGGTATTCTCATCGGCTGATCTGCTGAAGCAACTTCCAACTCCGTGATGGTGTATGGTGCGGTGACATGCCGGCAGAGCAGTCTGGACCACGAAGATTACGAAAGATTACGAATATCACAAAAACTGCCCCGGCGAGCACCAGTCCGTTTGCGCCCTGCGCCCCTTTCGCATCGCTCGCAGTCCAGACCTTTTCCACGGAAACTCAAGCAACCGCTGCAATTCCCTTGATGCCGGCTACTCACATATCAGACTGACTGTCGCCCGACTGCTGGTCAAGCGCCCGCTGATAGCGTTCAATATCCTCGCGCGCAGCCTGGAAGTGCGGATCGATCTCCAGTGCCTTGCGTGCATCCGCCAGCGCCTGCCCATAGTCCCGGTCGTTCCCATTGGCCCAGGCCAGTCCCCGGTTGCGATAAGCCGCAGCTAAACCGGGATCGAGTGCAATGGCGCGAGTGTAGTAATTTCGGGCAGCCATATACTCTGCCTGGTTACGGGCCACAATCCCCAGGCCATGGCAGGCGTTAGCACGGGTAGCCGGGTCTGCGCCGGGGGTGTCGAGTGCGCGCTGATACCAGTCCTGTGCCGCGTCCCACTGCTGCTGCTGCCGGGCTACAATCCCGCGATTCACGCTCAGGCGTGCAAGCGCAGGTAGATCATCTGTTCGCTGCGCAACTGCCAGTGCCGTTTCAAGCCAGTCAGTGAGCGTATCATAGCTCCTCGGCTGATCCAGGTACCAGAAGCACTTCTCTGCATAGGTTATAAGTTCGGTATCCAGGGGTGGTGTGGCACTGGCGGCAAAGGCCTGCCCCTGCGCAAGCGCCGGCCAGTGCTGTGTAAACCGGGCATGCCGCGCTGCATACGTGGATTCAGCGTTGAAGAAGTCTGCTGCGCGTTGGGCATAGTAGCGGGCAAAGCTCTGCCGGAGCGTCTGCTGCATTTCAGCAGATAGTTCCGCGAAGGACTGCCGGGCCCGCTGCTGCAGGAGCGGCCAGCGGATTTCGTACTGCTCTGCCGCCGGCTGTTGCAACAGCCCATGCGTCACCAGTCGCTCCAGGCGTTGCCGGTCAATCGTGGGCAGAACCGGCGCAAGAATTACGCCGGCAGCAGGCAGATCAAACGGGCCGGGGAATATCCCCACACCCGCAAATATCGTGCGACCGGTTTCATCAAGCCCGGCCCAGATCTGCTCCAGCGCGGCGCAGGCAGTGGCTTCCCACTCGCCGGCAGTGCCGGCTGAGAACCAGGACTGATCAGGCTGGTCATCGGCAGTTGCCCGGTTGATAATTGCCAGGGTCGGTAAGGCCAGACGCAATCGGCGCACCGTCATAGGAAGATCATCCGGGGTAGTGTCGTTGAGCATAGCCCGGCATACCTGTATATGGACCAGGTCATGGCGCAGTGCCGTAACCAGCGCGGTTACCTCCTCGGCCGGCTCAACGGTTGCCAGGCTCCGCGCCTGGTCAGTCACATACGCGATAAAGTGGTCCAGGTAGCGTTCTTTCACCATCCGAACCTCATCCGCATTCGCATGCAGCAGCGTGCGAGCATACTCGGCAATCGGATCATACAGAAAGTAGCGCCTGGAATCCTGGTAGCGTTCGACCAGGCCGCGGTTGACCAGTTGCGCAAAGCCGGTTTCATCACCGGCACCCACTGCAATGGCGGCGTCGGCGCGAAAATCGTAGCCGGAGAAGAGCGCCAGGGCACGAAAGATGTCCTGCGCGGTCGCCGTCAATCGCTGATAGCTCAGGCCAAACACATCGGCAACCGTCTTGCGATTGGGCTCACCGCTGTAGGGCAGGAGCCGGGATAGAAATCGCGCGACCAGCCAGCCGCCCTTGCGATGTTCCAGTTCCAGTTCGGTCAGCAGCATCTCTGCCGCTGTGAATCCCCCGGTCTCTGCCGCATGCTTGAGCGTCCGCGCCAGCACAATCAGCACCAGGGGAATACCGCTACTCAGGCGATTGATCCGCGTTACCAGGCGGGCACCCTCGCCGGGCCACTCGTGTTTCAGCAAATGTTGCGCTGCCTGATCATCAAATTTGCTCAGATGCAGATCCTTCACCCCGCTGAAGTGGTGACTCAGACCGGGCCGGGTGATCACGAGTAGCGCATTGCCTGCCGGGGGGGCAAATTTACTCACATCCATCGTGTCGGGCGGGTTATCCAGGATAATCAACCGCTTCCGTCCTTCCAGCGTCTGGCGGTAGAGACTGCACAGATTGCCGGCGATATCAACGTTATGGTCAGGGTTCCGCTGTTCCAGCCATGCCTGCACCTGCTCCGGTGCGGGGGGCGGTGATCCGAGCGTGTTAGAAAGCACCTCGGGACTGACGTCTGCACGACTGAGAAAGCGGTAGAGTACCTGGGCGGTACTGTTGTCGGCAAACTGCGGATAGATTCCGGCCGCATCGAAGTAGAAGCGGCCATGGTGATACTCGCTCTTGATCTCGCCTTCATAGCAGACCCGGCGACCGAGGGTGGTTTTCCCAATGCCGCCGATACCGGTGATAATAGCGACCGGCACATGGATTGGACGGCAGAGCCGCCTGAAACTGAGGCGATAGAGCAGCGCCTGCCACCGGGTCTGCTGCGGTGGCCGAAGCAACTGCGCTTTGAGTTCGGCATATTCCTGCTGCCGTGCCGCAATGATAAAACCGCGCGCGTCGGGATCATCTGCGAGATCATCCGGCAGTTGCGAATAGGCGCGGGGGTTGACGCGGGTGTCGGTGACGGCGGGCATATCCGGTGGCGCGGCGGGTTGTTGCTGTTGTATCACCCATATGGCCCCGGCAATCAGCAGGAGGAGAATCAAGGCAGTAATGCCCAAAAATAGGAGTGAGTCGGCATAAAAGCCGGTGAGTATCCAGACCTTGATTTCCTCGCCAAAGATATCGGCAGCAATACCCACAATGAATACGGCAATGGCTGTCACAGCCATTACAAAGACATAGAGTGGCAGGCGTTGTTTGCGCATAGTCGTGTTATCCTTGTCTGATGTGGGAATGCTCCGCCTCATAGCGGATGTACGGCAGATCGCTATGCTGTACAGGGGCATAGCCTGCCATATTCGGCATGCGATTCAGGCCACAAAAATGATACGCACATTCATTATAGCATGTTGCAGGTCATATCTTCCTTCCTCCGGCCAATCCCCGATCCTGAAACAGTTCCTATCACGCCGATTCCCCACACCAATGGCACGTTATCTGCTATGATTGTGATTTCTGTAACACAGTTGTAACTGGCGCATATACCCTGTCTATGTCTGGTTATGGTGCCGGACCAGTGTTGACGGTAGCGAGAACAAACAACGAACATTCACGTTCCCCGATTGAGCTACGCCAGGTTCGCGTTGTTCACGGTTGTGTTGTTCTCATTCATACAAGTTTCGCGGTCCCGAACCTGAAAAGCAATGTCGCCTCCGGCAGGGCGGAAGATCCCATGCTTTTCCACAAAACATTTGCACATCGTGCAAATGTTTTGTGGAAAAGATCAAAACGTACCATGCTGCCGCAGGCGAAGACCATCTTCGTAGAAGTACATATCTGATTTGCCGGCCCACCGCGTAACGTGTGTCATTCATATGTGTGTTCGTCTAGAACACACAAACTGGAGGAATTTATATCGCTATGATATTGACCAGAGCATATATCGAACAGATCCTGACCCACTACGACCTGGGGACGTTGCAGCAGGCGGTGACCACTGAGCAGGGTAATGTCAATGAGACTGTCGTAATTCAGACCGATGCCGGCAGGTTTGTCCTGCGGCACAATCGCCCGCCCCAGCGCGAGCGCACGCTGCGTTACCGGCATGCGCTTATGACATGCCTGCATACGCACGGCTTTCCGCTTCCCCGACTGATCCCGACGCGCGACGGGGAAACCCTGTTGCAGCTTGACCGCGGCTGGTACGAGGTTCAGGCGTTCATCGCGGGTGAGGATTATGATTCGGACCGAATTGAGCAGGTGGCGAGCATTGGTGCAATCCTGGCCCGCTATCACACCGTGGTGCGTGCGTGCCCGGCTCCGTCGCAGGAATCCCAGCCACGTTACAGCCCGGCCCGCATCCTGGGGCTGATCGAGCGGGTGACGGAGGCCGATGTGATGGGCGATCTCTTACCGTCACTGGCCTGGTATGATCTGCGCATCAGCCAGATGCGCAAGACGCTGTCGGAGACGCAGTATGCGCAGTTGCCGCACTGTGTCATCCACGGCGATATGCATCAGAACAACCTGCGCTTTGTCGATGACGAGGCGGTTGCGCTCCTGGACTATGACCAGGTAGCCTGGGATGCGCGGCTCGTCGATCTGGTGGATGCGCTGATCAGCTTTGCCTCGGTGACTGCGGGGATTGCGCACTCGCCCCGGGGCGTCTTTGCCGGACCGCTCAACCTGGAGCGGGCTGCGGCGTTGCTGCGGGGCTATGCCGCCGCTGCCCCGCTCCAACCCGCGGAAGTTGCAGTGCTGCCCACCCTGCTCGAGCTGGTCTGGCTGCAGGAGGAACTGCTCTGGGTCGCCACGACGCTGGAGCGTTCGCCTGATGAGCAGGTGGACGTGCTAAACCAGGGGCGCCGGCTCTCCGGGTGGGTTCGCGAACGGCACGACGAACTGGTCGCAACCTGGACCGACATCGCCGCCAACCGGCCCTTCCTGGAAGGCAGTGAGCGCCGGCGGCAACCCCAGACCGCCCCGCTTACGCTGGGGTAGGACAATAAGACCGATTCGCTTTGAATTACACGATGTACGCGGTGGGCTTTCAAATCAGGCATGTGCCTGGATGAACGGCCGCTTCGCCTGCGGCAGCATGGTACTCTTTTTTTCTTTTTCACAAAACATTTGCACAGAGTGCAAATGTTTTGTGAAAAAGAAAGGAATCTTCATTCCTGTGAATGAGATGAGCGCCTCAGAATCACGGCCATCCCGCTCTGTTCGGGATGGCCGTGATCTATTTTTCGTTTCCCGGCGGCAGCGTGGCGGCTACATTCCGAAATATGGTTCAGATGAGTTCACCTTGAATGCATGCGCAGTGTTGGGTATAATACAGGCCAGTTATACCCACTGTCAGGGAGAGAAAGACGTATAGCCGTGGCATCGAACGAAATTCAGATGATTGCGCAGGAGGTGCGCAGTTGCACACTCTGCGCGCTGCACCAGGGGCGGGTCAAGGCCGTACCGGGTGAGGGACCGGCGGATGCTAAAATGATGTTTATTGGCGAGGGGCCGGGCTATCACGAAGACCGGCAGGGGCGTCCGTTTGTTGGGCCGGCGGGCAAGTTTCTTGATGAACTGCTCGCCATGGCCGGGCTGCAACGCGCCGATGTGTTTATCGCCAATGTGGTCAAATGCCGGCCGCCCCAGAACCGCGATCCGCAGCCGGACGAGGTGCAGACCTGTACCGACAACTACCTGTTTCGCCAGATTGAGGTCATCAATCCGCCCGTAATCGTCACACTGGGGCGCTTCTCGATGAACCTCTTTCTGCCCAAAGAACGTATCACGCGCATTCATGGTCAGCCACGGAATATCGGGGGACGGTTGATTGTCCCGATGCTGCACCCGGCGGCAGCATTGCATCAGGCCCAGAATCGCCCATTGATCGAGGCGGACTTTCGCCGGTTGCCGGATATCCTGGCTCAGGCGGAACGTGAAGCCGCAGCCGGCGCAGACAGCCCGGATGATGCGGATGATCAGGAACCGCCAATGGAACAGACGAGTATGTTCTAATTGACCGCGAGTTACGCGGTCGGTTCCAGACTTGGTCGTTGCCGGGATGAACGGCTCGATTCGCCGCCTGCAGGATGAAAGGAAACAAGAGAAAACGTACCGCGCTGCCGCAGGCGAGTCGGCCTTTGACCATGGCAAATGCCCGATTTGAACGCTCACCGCGTAACTTGTATAATTGACACGAGTTATGCGGTCGGTTCCAGACTTGGTCGTTGCCGGGATGAACGGCCTGATTCGCCTCCGGCAGGGCGGTACCGGACATCCTTTGTGGGAAAACGTGGTTCCGAGAACCACGTTTTTCCACAAAGCTCGAAAATGGAGTATCTTTTCACAAAACATTTGTACACAGTACAAATGTTTTGTGAAAGAGGTAAAAAGTACCACGCTGCCGCCGGCGAAGCCGGCGTTTGGGTCTGACATCAGACCGGAATGGACTGCACCGCGTGACGTGCGTAATTGACAGAAGAGATAACACATACGATACTCTATGAAAACTTATCGACTCTCAGCGGCGGGACGCCGTACAACCCTGTTGTTGCTCGTTGGGGCGCTGGCTATCTGGGCGTTTGCGCTCTGGAGCTTTAGCAGCACCCTCAGCGTGAGTTATAATCCGCTCAACTTCTGGGCGACGCTGCGTACCAGTATTGAGCAAGGATTGACGATCAGCCGGATCGTCCCGGCATTGCTGATGCTGGTCTTGATTGTCACAACACCGCTGCTGCTCTGGAACCTGCTCGAAGAGTGGGCCGCCGGGTATACGCCAACCGAGACCGGGCTGCGCTTTGAGTCGCTGGGAGTGCAGGTGACCTATCCCTGGCCGGCGATTAGCGCTGTGCGTCGGGTTGATGCCGACAGCGACGAACCGCTCGACGAGTTGCTCATCAGCGGCGATCATACGCGGCAGATCCGCAATCCGGTGTTGCGCTTTCTGCATGCTCAGGCTTACGGCCGCTACAAGCTGCCGATCTATGCCGGAATCGAGGCGCGTGATGAACTGCTGGCCGAGATCCATGAGCGCATCGGGCATGTTCAGCCAGTAGATGCGGCGGCGGCCCATACCTGAGAGCAATCTGTAAGATAAGCATTTGGTAGCAGCATGGGTAAAAAAGGCTGCCAGGTTCGTTTTATGCCCTGAACAGAATCAAGCAACCCGCAGATGCTCAGACGTGGAGCGTCTGCCTGAACGGGTAGCTGTACGGAGAAGAATAGCATCCAGTGTGCGCATGAAGCTTCAATGGTTTTGAAGGCCTTCAATGTATCGACTGCTGAGCAGATGGACCTCAGCTTATAAGGCTGCACTGCCCCACGCACTGATGGGAAGCAGTGCGGCCAATATGGCTTTCTACCAGATATATCCAGAAAGGAGGAGAAGTCTCTGCCGCTCATCGCGCTGACGGTATTTGACTTCATACCAGCTCTATGACAACAAATCGTGTGCGCGCCATTCCACTCGGCGGGGCCGGGGAGGTAGGGCGCAATATGTGGGTACTTGAGTATAACGATGAGATCTTAATCCTTGACTGTGGCGTGATGTTTCCCGAAGCCGATATGCTCGGGGTTGACCTGGTGTTGCCTGATATTACCTATCTGCGCGATAAGATTAACAATATCAAAGGTATTTTGTTAACCCACGGGCACGAAGACCATATCGGCGCGCTGCCCTACCTGATCACGGAGTTAGGGTTTCCGCCGGTCTACGGTACACGCCTGACATTGGGGATGGTGTCCGGAAAGCTGAAGGAACATCGCCTGCTTGATCAAACGACGCTGGTGACGATTACCGATAACCAGAAGTTTGAGGTAGGCAGTAGTACGGTCGAGCCATTTCATGTGGCGCATTCGATTCCCGACACGGTGGGGTTTGGTATTACCACCCCCAACGGATTAGTGATCTACCTGACCGACTGGAAGTTTGACCATACACCCGCCGACGGCAAACCAACCGATGTTACCAGGTTGACCGAATTTGGCCGGCGGAAACCGCTGCTGCTGATCACCGACTGTGTCCGGGTTGAGTCTAAGGGCTACACGCCGAGCGAGACCTCGGTAGGAGAGGCTTTTGATAACATTTTTGCCACGGCACCGGGGCGGATTATTCTGGCAACATTTGCCTCGAATATTAACCGTGTGCAGCAGGTGATCGAGTCGGCGGAAGCGTACGGGCGCAAGGTGGTGCTGGTCGGGCGTAGCATGGAGAACAACGGGCGTATCGCATTCCAGATGGGCTTTCTGCGCGCCGAAGAGGGCACGATGATTCGGCCTCACGAGATGGGCAACTACCCTGACGATCAGGTTGCGGTGGTCTGTACCGGGAGCCAGGGTGAGCCGATGGCGGCGCTCAATCGGATGGCGAACCGGGACTATCCGCACGTCAAGATCAAAGAGGGCGACACGGTCGTGCTGTCGGCCACACCGATCCCCGGCAATGAGGTCTCGGTCAGTCGGGTGATTAACAATCTGTTCCGCCTCGGCGCAGATGTGATCTATGGCGGGCAGGTGGGCGTGCATGTCTCCGGGCACGCAGCCCAGGAAGAGTTGAAGATGCTGCTGGCAATGGTCCGTCCGGAGTTTATCATACCGTTCCACGGCGACTATCGCCATCTGGTGCTCTACCGAAAGATGGCCGTCGGGATGGGCAACCTCTTCAAGCCGGAGCATGTGCTGTTGCCCGAAAGCGGCTCAATTATGGAGTTCAGCCACAACTATGGAGAAGTCACCGGCAAAGCGCAGGTGGGCTACATCTATGTGGATGGCACGACGGTCGGCGATGTGGGCAATGTGGTGGTACGTGACCGGCAGATGCTGTCGAAGGATGGCATGCTGATTGTCGTGGTCAGCATCGACGGTATGGGGACGATGGTCGCCGGGCCGGATGTTGTCTCGCGCGGCTTTGTCTACATGCGTCAGAGCCAGGATCTGATCGAGGCGACCAAGACCGCCGTACGCGAGGCGTTGAATGGCAGCGGGCAGACACAGGTCGATATCAACTTTGTCAACCGCAAGATCAAGGATGTCGTCAGCGATTTCCTCTACCGCGAGACCCGCCGCCGCCCGATTGTGCTACCGGTGGTGATGGAGGTCTGATCGGTCCGGCAATGTAGGCGATCCACCAGAGTCCCGCCTTCAGTCGGAGTGGGCAGCCATCCGACTGAAGGCGGGACTCCATCGTTTCAGGCGGGAGCATGGCTCCCGCACTCCATAACCGGACTCTTTTTCAATGTTCATTCTCGCAAGAGAACCTACTCCGCTTCCTCTGGGGTTGCCGTTGGGTCGGGTGGTTCGTCTGCTTCCGGCGCGCTTCCCCAGCCAACCAATCCCGCCAGTGATGCGCCCGTGGTCTGCAGGGCGATGCGGGTCTGTGTGACAACCTGGTCAACGATGGTGGGATCATACTCCTGGGGCAGGGCCATCACAAAATGGTTCAGCACATAACTGCGCTGTTCGATCAGATCATCCCAGGTGGCTTCCGTCCGGCTGCGACGCAGATCTTCCAGGTGCAGGCTGACAAACTCAAGCAACTTCTCGGTGGTATCGCCGGTGATCTGCGCGGCTGCACCGGCCAGGTAGTAGGTCGGGCTGTCGCTGATCTCCCGGCCATAGGGCGGATCAACCTCCTCGGCGGGGGTGAGCATGGCTTTGCCGCCTACCGGGACCAGATGCCCAACCATAATTTCGCCCTGTTCCATCCGCTTCGCGGCCGCCGTATCGCTCACCTCGTAGCGCTGCTCATCCAGCAGATCGCGCACCAGGAGCCCGCTACCCTTGCGGACCTCCTCGACCAGGTAGGGGCGCAGACGGACGGGTGCCCAGGTGGGCAGCAGGCGCTGTTCAAACTCATCAACCTCAAAGCCATCGGCCTCGGCGGCCTGGATCAACTGCGTGATCAGGGTGGGCTCGCCCTCCGGGGCAAAGTCGAAGGCGAACCAGGTCAGAAAGCGCTCGGCCCCGCGCTCTTCCAGGTCGTCCAGTTCGCTCATCTGCTCCGGGCCATACTCCGCATTCCAGAACTGCGCAAATGCCGGCGGAAAGCGCTCGGGCACACTCTCTGCCGCCTCAATGATCTTGGGGATGAGCGTATCCTGCGCCTGACGCAGCCTGAGCAGTTCAGCGCGCTGCGCTTGATCCACGGGGGCGTGACAGTCTTTGTACTTTCTGCCGCTCCCACACCAGCAGGGGTCGTTGCGACCGATTTTATTCTTTTTCGCCTGGGGCTTCGGCATAACCTTGCTCCTCTATGTGTTCTTGATCGGGCCGCCATATGCCGGTCAGTGTTGTTGAGTATAACAAACCGCGGCAGGCAGCGCAATCTGCGGCGTGCGGCGTGCGGCGTGCGGTAGTGGTATAATCACGGGCGTTTTGAGTGATGACAGGGGTTGCAGGAGTTTTTCAGGCCGGGTAGATGCGCCGCCGGTTGCGGCACGCATCCTGGACCCGGTGCCCTGGACCCTTAACTAGACCAGGTAATGCAAGCTATACACTTCTCTCGTTGGGTAGGGCGGCCGGGGCGGGCCCGGTTGGTGCGCGGCGGAACCGGGTTGTTGTTGCTGCTGACGCTGCTGCTGGGGGCGCGCTGGCAGTGGTATGCGCGCGCCCACCAGCAACTGGATGTTGGCGGGCCGCTGGATGATGGCTATTTGCTGGATTTTTATGCGTCGGAAGAGCGCGGCGACGGCAGCGGCCTGACCTACCGCTGGTCGCAGCCCAGCAGTGAGATCCGGCTCTGGGCCCCCACGCCCGGATCACAGATCATCCTGACCCTGCAGATGCTGGCTCCGCCCCAGCCCAATGGCTCGCAGCGGGTGGCGTCGGCGGTGGCCGGCGCACCCCTGGCCGAAGTCCCGGTGACGGAAGCCCCGCGCCGCTATGCCTTCCTGCTGACCGCGCCGGAGCCGCTGGTCGAGGGCGATATCCCGATTACGCTGGCGGCGTCCCGCCTGGCGGTGGCGGGCGATCCCCGCTCGCTGGGGGTAGCGCTGGCGCACATCATCGTTGAGGCGGTACGCGGCCCGCCGCTGCCGGCGCTGCTGCGCGAGTTCTGGGCCGTGCCGTTTCTGCCGGTGGGATTGCTGCTGCTTGGCGTTGGCGTAATCTGGCTGCGTCTGCCGTTCCGGCTGGCGGGAGTGGTGCCGGCTGCGGCACTGGCCGGGCTGACACTGGCGGGGCGTTGGCTGCCGGATGCCCGGCTGGTGCTGGCGGCCTACCTGGTCGTGGCGGTGCTGCTGATGGTCGCGGCGCTGGGGCTGCAGGCGCTACTACGTCGGGCGCGCCTGCTCTGGCCCGACAGTGACCGGCGGGCATGGCGCTGGCTGATCGGGATCTTCCTGGTGGCGCTGGCAACAACCTTTGTGCCCACCGTGCAGAGCGACGGCACGGGCTACTATGCCTACTTGCGCTCGTTCACGATGGATGGTGATCTGCAGTTTGGCAACGAGTACCGCGACGCGCCCTTCCGCCATGGCCCCGATCCAGACAAGCGACGCGATACGGCCACCGGGCATCAGGCCAATCCCTTCGCGGTGGGACCGGCGATCGCCTGGGGACCGCTCTACGGGGTGGCGCATCTGCTGGTGCTGGGCGGGCAGGCGCTCGGCGTGTCCTGGGAGGTGGATGGCTATGCGCGGCCCTACGTGGTGCTGAGTATGTTTACCAGCGCGCTGGCCGGGCTGGTAACGCTGCTGGTCTGCTACCGGATCTGCCGTCGCTGGGTGGGGCCGCCGGTAGCACTGCCGGCGGTGGTGACGCTCTTCCTGGGATCGAACCTGCTCTACTATGCCATGCGTGAGGGCAGCTTTGCTCATGCACTCTCGACGGCGGTGACATCGCTGTATGTGCTGGCCTGGCTGCGGCTGGAGGAGCGCCCGACGGTGAGGCGCTGGGCGCTGCTGGGCGCGGCGTCGGGGGCGATGATCCTGATGTACTGGCTCAGTGCGCTGCTGCTGCTCTTGCCGCTGCTGACCTTTGGGCGATTGCTGGTAGCGGCACTACGCGGGCCGGTTCACGCACGGCGCGAACAGATGATCCGCCTGGTGACCGGCGGGACACTGGCGGCGGGGTTGCTGCTGCTGGTCTTTAGCCCGCAACTGCTGACCTGGAAAGTGTTGTATGGCACCTGGGTAACAGTGCCGCAGGGGACGGACTATATCGAACCGCGCCGCCTGCGGCTGATGGACTTTCTCTTCTCGCATCTGCGCGGAGTTCTGCCCTGGTCGCCCGCTTTCTTCTTCGGCATGTTGGGGCTGCCGCTGCTCTGGGGGCGCAACCGCCGGCTGACGATCAGCCTGGCGGCGGCATTTCTAGCCTACTTTCTCTACAATGCCTCGCACTGGCAGTGGTACGCGGGAGGCGCATTCGGGCCACGCCGGATCACACTGCTGGCGCCATGGTTTGCCATCGGGCTGGCGCTGCTCTTTGCGTGGTTGCGTCGCCGGCAGGCGGGACTGCCGGTTATGCTCGCCGCGCTGATGATCGGTTGGATGACCATGCTGACGATCCGCTACCGGCTCTTTCTGATCCCGCATGATCCCGGCCTGATCCGCAAAATGCCGGAGTTGTCCTTCTACTTCAGCCTGGAAGCATTGCCGCTCTGGGCGCTGCCCGGTTGGGCCGACCGTAGCTTTATCGTAGTGCAACTACAACAACTCTTCCGCCCCGATGGAACCGATCCGCTGGCGGTCCTGCTGCCCGTCATGGCCCTGGCAACCTGGGGAGTTGTTGCGCTCGCGCACTATCTGGCCCGGATGCGGCGATAATGTGGTGACGCGAAGGAATGATGGGGTGAGCGGGTGAAGGGGTGACTTCGTCTTTCGTCCTTCGTCCTGAGAGGAGTTCCAATGACGCATCAACCAGAGGCTGTTTCGCTCGTCTGCACGGTGCGGGACGAGGCCGATAATATCGCTGCCCTGCTTGACTCGATGCTGGCGCAGCGCCGGATGCCCGACGAGATCGTAATCAACGACTGTGGCAGCCGGGACGCGACCGCCACCATCGTCCGGGAGTATGCCGCTCGCGACCCGCGTATTCGGCTGGTTGCCGGGGGGCACAACATCCCGTCAGGGCGGAATAATGCCATCGCCGCCGCCGCCGGTCCGCTGATTGCCTGCACCGATGCCGGGCTGGTGCTGGATCGGGAGTGGCTGGCGCAGATTATCGCCCCGCTGGAGGAGGAGCGCGCCGATCTGGTGGGCGGCTTTTTCCGGCCCGCGCCGCGCACGCTGTTTGAGCTGGCGCTGGGGGCGACCAACTACCGCCACGCCGACGAGATCGACCCGGCGGGGTTCTTGCCGTTTGGCAAATCGCTGGCGGTGCGCAAGGCGGTCTGGGCGGCGGTGGGGGGCTTCCCGGAGTGGACCGGCCACTGCGAGGATCTGCTGTTTGACCTGGCGGTGGAGCGGGCGGGCTACCGGCGGGCATTTGCACCGGAGGCGCTGGTCTACTTCCGCCCACGCGCGTCGTTCCGCGCCTTCGCCCGGCAATACTTCCTCTATGCGCGCGGCGACGGCCATGCGGGGCTCTGGCCCAAGCGCCACCTGGCGCGCTACGGCACCTACGGCACACTGGTGGCGCTGCTGCTGACGGCATCCCGCTCCCCGGCGGCACGGCTACCCATCGCCGCACTGCTGCTGACGGGGGGCGCGGCCTACACCCGTGGCCCCTACCGCCGCCTCTGGCCGCAGACGGCCACACTCACACCGGGGGCGCGGCTCTACACGCTGGTGCTCGTGCCGCTGATCCGGCTGGTCGGCGACTGCGCAAAGATGGTGGGGTATCCGGTGGGGGTGGTGTGGCGCGCGCAACGATAGGATTTTCCTGGAAAGTATAGATGAGAAAGAAGAAGTCCTAATGCCATGCCGCGCTCGGTCAATTTATCTTGTATCGCACCCGGGGGTGCGCCAGTTTACTGATTATGCCGTGGCGTAAACCTGACCATCTTCTCATCCGGGGGCGCATGCCTGTCAAGGTATCGTCATCAGGACCGGCTATACTTTATCTGCGAAGGGGGGCTTCGCTGCAGACACTACGCGGCACGGATGGGCCGACAATGACGGGAATATCTGTGTCGCGTACTGTTTGTAGCCGGCCCGAAATAAATGCACTGCATATGTTTCTCTCGGTGGATAGCCACTGAGGGGGTTTTTTGTTGGTGCCGTCGCGCGTGTGTACGTCTACCATCGACTGGCCGACACAGCGATCGACCTGTCCATTCCCAATCGCTCCCGGTTGGAGCGCAAAACCTGTACGAACCATCACAATATTGCACAGCAAAGAATCTCGTAGTACAATATAGAATAACCATGAAATTCCGCTTGCTAGTCCGCGATGAGGCGGATCGCGGCATGGAGAAAGGTGGCGAACGATGACAAAACAACTCGTTTGCACGACTCAGACAATCGCCGCAATATAGTGAGAACCAGGGCTCCAGGCACTCCGTGTGCTCAGGAGCCCTGTCGATTCTATAGCAATCGTTGCCGGGCGGAATAAAGTCATCCTGTTCTGGTCAACGAAAGCCCAGATGGAGGAGCACGATGGACCTGATCATCAAGAACCGCAACAACACGAAAGTGTCCGAACGACAGCGTGAACACATCCTGAACAAACTCAGCAAGCTCGAACGTTATCTGGACCAACTCAATAGCGCTACTGTTGAGGTGTTAACCGAAAATCGGCGGGATGCGGGTGAGGTACACCGGGTCCAGGTTACGTTGGTGGGTGAGCATGGCATCATCCTGCGTGCTGAGGAGGCTGCCCCTGACATTTATAAGGCGGTAGATGTGGTGCAGGAGAACCTCCAACGTCAGATCAAGCGCTACAAAGAGAAGCACTGGCGGCGGGGGCGCATGCGCCGTCAGGGGGGCAAGTTTGTGGAGACTGAGCCCACCATGGTTGAGCCGGCCCTGGTCGATATGCCGGTGGCAACCTATGAGGATGCAATCAATGGCGAGCATGACGTACCGCAGATTGTGCGCACGAAGGAGTTCACGCTCCGGCCGATGTTTAGCGATGAAGCTGTTGAGCAGATGGAATTGCTGGGGCACAGCTTCTTCGTTTTCCGGGATGCGGACACCGCGAACATTAGTGTAGTCTACCGTCGCAACGACGGCAACTATGGCTTGATTGTGCCGGAAGAAGGCTGATCCGGCTGTAATGCCGCGCTGAGGCGCGTGTCACGTTAACGTACGCCCCGGAGAGGTGCGCCTCTCCGGGGCGTCGTGTTTTCCACAATGTCGGCGTTAAGGCCGCAGTTGTGCGATAGACATTTAAATCAGGCATGCGATCAGATGAGGAGCAAATTTCGCCCGCGGCAGCATGGTACGTCTTTTCTTTTTCACAAAAATGTGGCTCTCAGAGCCACATTTTTGTGAAAAAGGATGGTATCTTCCACCTTGCCGGAGGCAAAATTTGCGTGCTTACAGAGTAGTGCGTAACTCGCGTAGTTTTCCACAACTTTGATATTACCGCCCACTAATCTCGGATTGCTGTCGCCGGTGTAGCGACACCAGACCGGCCAGTCGGCCGAACAGACTGCGCCCTTCCCGGCGAACGTTTTGCACAGCACCCGCCGGTTGACGCGCCGACCGCAGCAACCGGTGCTGCTCCGCCGCGTGTAACCGCTCCTGCATCCGCAGCCGGGTGACCAGTTCGATATGGTTTAACTCACGTAACATTGCGCCGCTCCTGTTCATTTTTCTGGTTTGCGTCGTTCTGCTGCTATCGTATCAAGTAGTACACATATGCACATCGGGTGAATCAGGTAGTTTGGGCATAAGCCAACCCTTATTTTTTCTTCGGGACCGGCTAAGGGTACTACTACGCGACCCGAGTGCGCTATAATATAATGGCTGATGTATAACGGCCCAACGGAGGAGGAAGCAAAGATGAGTAGCGTCATTGACCCGCACGCTCATCGCGCCGGCAGGCCGAGCAGCGCGTGGCGCAACTGGCGGCAAAACTGCGGGAACTGGGGATTGATCCGGAGGCGGCGGCAAGCGCAGCAGCATGATGCGGCGGTAATTCACCCGGGGCGCAATCTGATCCGGATTTCCCCCGGAATGGAGTATCCGGACGCAGCCCTACGCCCCTTCCACCAACCCCTGCTCGACGGCGTAGGCGGCGGCCTGTGTGCGGGACGAAAAGCCCAGCTTACCCAGGATATTGCGGACATGCACCTCGGCGGTCTTGGTTGAGATAACCAGTTCGCCGGCAATCTTGCGGTTGCTGTAGCCCTTTGCCGGCAGCGCAATCACCTGCCGCTCGCGCGGGGTTAGCTCCTCGTGCTGCTGCGGAGCAACCGGCGAGGCAGCCGGGGCCGGGCGCTGTTCAAGGAGGGCATCAACCGCCGCCAGTTCCAGCGGCGCACCCAGTTGCACCAGGAGTGACCGGGCCGTGGCAAGCTCTTGCCAGGCACGCTCCTGATCGGCGGGATCGCTGCTCAGGAGCAGGCTCTGCCCCAGGCGGCGGCGCTCAATGGCCTCGTCCAGGGGCAGTTCCATGGCCTGCCAGCCCGCGACGGACTGCGCAAAAAAGCGCGTGGCTTCCTGCCACTGCTGCGCCTCCAGTGCCGGCAGTCCCCGGGCTTCCGCCAGTAGCACATGCGTCAGGCGAGTGGGCTTGCGTTCAACCAGTTCCGTCAGCCGCGCCAATAGCGCGCAGGCCGGCGCAACCGCGCCAAGCTGCAGGTAGACCTCAATCCCATAGTAGAATTCATTTCCGTCATACGCCGATACCGGGCCATGCAGAACTATCGCGGTATAGCGCTCTATGGCCGCCCGCGCCGCCGGTTGATCATTCAGTGCCAGTGCAACCCGGGCCAGATTGACCAGGGCATGGTCAAGCAGGTGGGGTTCATGAAGAGCTTCGCAGATGGGCAGCACCGCTTCCAGCATCTGCCGCGCGGCTGCAAGCTCCCCCTGGTATAAGAGCAACTCACCTTTGCTGATTAACATCCAGGGATTGTCTGCGGGACGATCAACCGTGGCCCAATCCGTCAACCGGCGGGCCGCTTCCCAATGCCCCAGACTGATTTCGACCCAGGCCAGGATGGAGCGTAACTTGCCGGTAAACTCCTCCAGACCGACTTGCTCGGCGAAAGCCAACCCTTCACGCGCCAGGGCCGCACTACGCTTAAACTCCCCCTGAAATGCCAGCCGATCCGCCAGATTGTTGTAGGCGCGGACCACATCGCTGGTCAGGTGGGCCTGCCGGGCCAGGGCCATACTCCGTTCCAGATAGGCAATGCCCTGCTCAATGTCGCCGATTTCGGCCAGGGAAGTGCCGATGTTATTGAGCGCATGCGCCTGCACCCGCACATCGCCCAACTGCTCGGCCAGGTGCAGCGCACGCCGGCCCCAGGCAATGCTTTCCTCCTGCTGAAATGCCAGCATGTGCAGTTGCGAGAGCGTGCTGTAGGCCATCGCCAGTTCATAGCCGGGTGGCGCGGCCTCGAGCAGTGAGAGCGCGGTCTGGACATGCGCCAGCGCGTCCGCATGGTCTCCGCGATCCCACAAGACCCGCCCCAACCGCCGATGAATATCCGCAACCTTCATCGTCTCGCCCGCCTGCTGGTAGAGGCGCTGTGCCTCGCGCCAGTAGCGCAGGTAGCGGTTGCTGTCGCCGATGGGATGGGCCAGATCGCCCAGTCGCTCGTACAGGCCGGCCTGCTCGCCGGGATCAGCGCTGTCCAGCAGTTCGAGCGCTACTTCGTAGTGAGCTACCGCCTCGCGGTAGGCATACATCCGCGCCGCGCGTTCCGCCGCCCGCCGGGCATAGTGGGCCGCCTGCGCCGTCTCGCGGGCATGCAGGCTATGGTAGGCCAGTTGATCAATAACCGGCTCCTGGTCTTCCGGGTAGGTCTCCTCCAGCACCTGCAAGACGCGGCGATGTTTGATGCGCCGCTCCCGCCCCAGCAGATCATCATAGATGGCCTCGCGGGTCAGCGCATGCCGGAAGCGGTAGCGATCTTCGGCCGCGTCCGGCTCTTCCACGACCAGTTGCCGCTCGACCAGCAGCGCCACCACGCGCAGCAGTTCGGCTTCCGCCAGTCCGGTCAGGCGCAGCAGGATCTCAAAATCGAAGTGCCGCCCAATCACCGCCGCATAGGTCAGCACTTCCGTCGTGATCGGGTCAAGCTCGGCGGTGCGGCGCAGAATGCTATCCTTGATCGAGAGCGGAATGGCAAGTTGTTCGCTGCCCTGCCCGGTCTGGATGGATTCGAGCAGCGTATCGAGTTCGGTCTGGGCAATCAGCGCCTTTAGCACCTCTTCCACAAAGAAGGGGTTGCCCTCGGTATGTGTGTAGAGCATCTGGACAAACGCGGGGGGTAATGGGCGCTCCAGCGTGGCCTGGAGCATATCCGCCAGTTCCGCCGGGGAGAGCGGGTCCAGCCGTAGCTCATGATAGAGCCGCGCACGCGTCAGTTGTGCCGGCAGATGGGTCAGCGGATGGCGGCGATGCAGTTCGTCGGTGCGGTAGGTTGCCAGGATCAGCATGCGATCCCGGTCAATTGCGTGCGCCAGGTAGCGGAGCAACTCCTGGCTGGTCTGGTCCGACCAGTGCAGATCTTCCAGGATGATGACGCGGCAGTAGTGTGGATCGTGCGGGCGAATGATGTGATGAATAGCGGCAAAGAGGCGCTGTTTGCGCAGTTGCGGCTCGGCAGTCTCAGGCGCGGCAGGTGCGTCCAGTTCCGGCAGCAGCATCGCCAGATCGCGCGTCCAGGGACCGCTGACACGGGCAACTGCCGCCGTCCCGGCCGTATGCATAAAGAAGCGGATGGCATGTACAAACGGGCCGTAGGGCACCGCCGGATCTTCGTCGTAGCAGTGGCCCTCCAGGATCTCGACATTGGCCTGGGCGCGGGCGTGATGCAGAAACTCGCGCACCAGCCGGGTTTTGCCCACCCCGGCATCCCCGGCGAGAAAGACCAGCCGGCCGGAGCCCCGGCATGCCGCGTGCAGCAGCGTCTCCAGTTCGCGCAGGTGCGCCTGCCGCCCGACCATCTGCGGCGCCGGCGCGCGGTTGGTACGCATGGGTTCCTCCCCCGGTTTTGCGTTTCTACGTTGGAACGTTGCAGGTTTGCACGGTTGCACGTTTCAACGCAGCCTGTTCCCTGCAACTATAGCATATCTGGGGGGCGAAGAACAAAGAACAAAGAACCAGGTGCTGCCGGGGGTTGAGGAGATGGAGCGGATATGGAGTGCGGAAGCCATGCGCCCACCGACTGGTTGCGGTTTAAGGGCGGACAGAACCTATGTACGAGAGGCGGATAGTCGATTCCGAGGCGGTGTGGCCCTCACCCCCTGGTCTCTCAGATGTAGGCTTTGTGTGGTAGGGACGCGCTTCTGCGCGTCCGCCGCCCGTCCTGGTGCGAGACATGATATACGAACATGCTATCTGTCCGCCCCGAAACCGGGTCAGTGACCGCGTAACGCGTGTAACATTACACACGTTACGCGGTGGGCGTACAAATCAGACACGTACGCCCACAACGGCCGGTTTCGCCTGTAGCAGCATGGTACTTCTTTTATCTTTATCATAAAAAATTTACACAATGTGTAAATTTTTTATGATAAAGAACTGGAATCTTCCGCCCTGCCGGAGGCGAATCGGGCCGTTCATTCCAGATGAACACCTGATTTGGAACCGACCGCGTAACGCGTGTAACATTACAGTTAACGATTAGAGGTTATGATGTTATACTGTAGACCATGGCTATAATAGTATTGTAACTCTGCTACTACAATCGCCGCGTTTGTCGGCGGGACGAGTTATACTGTAAGCTGTGGCTGTGTATAGTATTGTAACCCTTAACCCCTAACTTTTAACTGTTATGATGAATTTGAACCCTCACTCCACCATCCTGGCGCTGGAGACCTCCTGTGATGAGACGGCTGCGGCAGTTGTGCGCGATGGGCGCGAGGTGCTCTCCAATGTTGTTGCCTCGCAGATGGATATGCACCAGCGCTATGGCGGGATTGTGCCGGAGGTCGCCTCGCGGCAGCATATTCTCAGCCTGCCCCCGGTGCTGCAAGAGGCGCTGTCCGTCTTGCCGGGCGGTTGGAATGATGTCCAGGCCGTCGCCGCCACCTACGGTCCCGGCCTGAGTGGCGCGCTGCTGACCGGCCTGAATGCGGCCAAGGCGCTGGCCTGGCAGCGCGGTCTGCCCTTCGTTGGCGTCAATCACCTGGAGGCCCACATCTATGCAAACTGGCTGATCCCGGAAGGCGAAGCGACGGAAGCAGAGCACGACGTGCCGGAGTTTCCGCTGGTGGCGCTGGTGGTTAGCGGCGGGCATACGCTGCTGGCGCTGCTTCAGGATCATGGCGACTATCAACTGCTGGGGCAGACCCGCGACGACGCAGCCGGCGAGGCGTTTGACAAGGTTGCGCGCATCCTGGGACTGGGCTACCCCGGCGGCCCGGCCATCCAGCAGGCGGCTACGCGCGGTGAAGGGGGTGAGCCGCTGCCCCGGGCATGGCTGCGCGACAGCTACGACTTCTCCTTTAGCGGCCTCAAAACCGCCGTGCTGCACAAGGTTCAGGACCGCCGGGCACCCGCGGCCAATGTATCGCCCCGCCATCGCACGCGTGGCCGCAAGCCAAAAGCTACGCTCCCAGCGGCGGCGACCGGTTCCGGTGCGCCGTCAGCCGCACCCGATACGCCGTCCGGTTCCTCTAAGCTTGATCCCCGCTTTACGGCGCAGGTGGCCTATGCCTTCCAGGAGTCGGTGGTGGATGTGCTGGTGTCCAAAACCGTTGAGGCGGCCCGGCAGTTTGGGGCCACGGCGATTCTGCTGGCGGGCGGAGTTGCCGCAAATACCCGGTTGCGCAGTGAGTTAACCCGCCGCGCCGAAGTGCCCGTACGCTACCCGCCGATCCGGCTCTGCACCGACAACGCCGCAATGGTCGCCGCCGCCGCATACTACCGCTTCGATGCAGGCGTACAGAGCGGGTGGGATCTGGATGTGGTGCCGGGGTTGCGGTTGGGAGGGTGATTCTTTATGGCTCTATCAAATGTTCATCCCGTTGCCGCTCAATCTCATCAAACAGATCCCCCCAGGTTGAGTCGTCCTGAAAAACGCCGGACCAGTGCCAACTCCCTGGCACTGCCTCCGTCGCGGTTGCCTGCGGTGTTGGGACAATTGGTACCTGAAGCCGCACGACTTCGCTCTGGCTTATGAAGGTCTGGATCTGTTCCTGAATACTTGCGAGAACCTCATCACGCGTCGCTGCCTCGGGCACACACTCAGGTAGGGCCGGCACGGTAGCCCGCCGGCGCATGCCCGGCTGTCGGGTTATAATTACTGTGTATTCCATCGGGTATCCTTGATTGATACGACTTACGCGGTCACTCGTTTGAAGCGAATATCGCCTCCGGCAGGGTGGAAGAGTCTATCTTATTCACGAAAATTTGGCTCTGTGAGCCAAATTTTCGTGAATAAGATAAGAAAATGCACCATGCTGTCGCAGGCGAATCTGTTGTTTATCGGGGCAACCGTCCGGTTTGAACGCGCACCGCGTAACTCCTGTGATTGACACGAGTTACGCGGTCACTGACTCGAAAGGACATTTCGCCTCCGGCAGGGTGGAATCGGACATCCTTTTTGGAAAAAAAGTGGCTCGGAGAGCCACTTTTTTTCCAAAAAGATCGAAAAAGTACCATGCTGCCGCAGGCGAGACGAGCTTTCATCTGTTCAAACGTCCGGTTTGAACGCCACCGCGTAAGTTGTGTGATTGACAGGAGTTACGCGGTGCAGCCTATTTTGGTCGGTTGACCGCCCCAAAAGCCGGGCTTCGCCTGCGGCAGCGTGGTACTCTTTTTTTCTTTTTCACAAAAAAATTCACGTTGTGAATTTTTTTGTGAAAAAGATCTGATCTCTTCCGCCCAGCCGGAGGCTGACATACCTTCCGGCTCAGTGACCGCGTAACTCCTGTGATTGACAGAACCTGCGTGATGGGCATTCAAACCAGACGGTTGATTCCACTGGCGTCGCCTTTCAGCGGAAAATCGCGTAAGTCCTGTGACGGATTAGAAAAACGCAAAAACGTATTTCATTATACCATGTCAGTTCCCGCCCAACGGGGTTGTCATATGAAACCGGCACGGGCCAGATCCGGTTTATTGGTGATAATGCCGGTCGCACCCCAGGCGACCAACCGGCGCATCACTGCCGGGTCGTCCACGGTCCAGACATTTACGGCATAACCGGCGCGGCGCACGCACGGGAGCACCTGCCGGAGCAACGGCAGTTGAACTGCCGGGTGCCAGGCTGTAGCACTGGTCCGTCGGAGCGCCAGGAACGGCCAGAGCTCACGCAGGCGGATGGCGGGATGGTAGGTGCGGGTGCCCATCAGGTAGCCCCGCTGCAGATCGGGTGCGACCTGGTTTAGTTCATGCAATGTCGTTGCAGAAAACGCCGCGACCAGCGTCCGGTCGATCAGATCATGCGCGCGCAGTAACTGCACGACCGGCACAGCAATATCGGGTTGCTTGAGTTCCACATTGAGCAGTATGCCGGACGCGCGGGCAAACGCACACACCTCAGCCAGGGTTGCCACGGCCTCACCGCCGATATCCAGCCCACGCAGATCGGCCAGGGTGCAGGTGGATACCGGGCGCGGTTGTCCATCCCAGCGCTCCGTCGTCGCATCGTGAAAGACCACCAGTACGTTATCGGCGCTCCGCCGGACATCGAGTTCCAGCATATCCGCGCCCTGGGTATGGGCGAGTTGAAACGCCGCCAGGGTGTTTTCCGGCGCATAGGCCGAGGCTCCCCGGTGCGCAATCACCAGCGGCATGCATCATCTCCGGATCAGGCAATAATCTCCCACAAAAAAACCCCCTTCCCGCAGGAAGGGGGTGGGACAGCGTATGCACCATCACAAATGATCAGACAAGACTGGCGGCCTTTTCCTCCTTGTAGAGTTCCCGCTGATAATCAATCGCCAGCTCTGCCTTGCGTGCCCTGGGTGTCAGCACCGGAGTAAGCAGCCGTTGTGCGGCCATAACGTGCGCGCAAGTTCCCCAGGTGTGGAAGAACGAGCATGTGCAATCCCAGCGTCCATCGCTCAGTGTAACGTTATGGGTTGTATCATTATCGCCGCGAACACTCATTTTGAGTTCACTAATCTCAAGGCGTTCGGGTTCCTGCGCATACCGTCGGGCCTTCTCAATCTTGCCGATCAAATCCGAGTGCATAAAGCACCTCCTCATTTCTAGTACGTGGCAGTGCGGCCAGTTCCGCGCTGCAATCTTGCTACGCGACATAAACAGAGAGGCGGCAGCAGGCGCTATGAGACCTGTGCCGCCCCGTTGGGCTGAATATGTAGTTGTGTCGTAACTTTTTCACCCTGTTGCTCCCTTGCAAGAAGGTAACACTATTTTTAAAAGAAGATAATATATACATTATACTCACTGTTTCAGACAGAGTCAAGACCTGGTAATTGCTTTTGATCAGGGCTGCGTCGGAGTTGAGCGCACCCGAAAGCCTACATTTAAAAACCTACCGCCCCCGCTTCTCAACCAGCGGCAACAACGCATCGCGCAGGGCGGGCGTAGTAATCAGCAGCGGCCGCGCCGCCTTACTCTGCTTGAACAGCCGGGGGATCGGCGGCAGATCACCGTCGAGCGTCACCGCAATGCCGCCGGCCGCGCTGAGAATTGCAAAACCGGCGGCAATATCCCACAGGTGCGGATAGCCCAGCACGGCACCGATGGCACTGCCCCGCGCCACATAGCAGCAGTGCGCCGCCAGGCTACCGAGTGAGCGCGTTTTGCCGGGAAAGCGGATCGTGTAGTCGGTGTGCGCCCGCGACGTGACCAGAATCCAGTCGTTGCGGTCGAATGTGGCTGCATCACTGACACTGATCGGCGTGTCGTTGCGGTAGGCACTGCCCTGCCCATCGGTCCAGTAGTCCTCGTCGGCCATGGGTAGCGCAACCACACCCAGGTAGGGCGCGCCATGGCGCAGCAACCCGATCGAAACCCCCCAGACCGGCAGCCCATCCACAAAAGCATCGGTGCCGTCCAGCGGGTCGAGCGACCAGACGAACTCGCGGTCGGCGGCAAATGGTTCGCCCTCCTCCCCGGTGATCCCATGGTCGGGGTGGTGCGCACTGATCCGCTCACGCAGGAACTGCTCGATCTCGACATCCGCCTGCGTCACCCAGGTGCGGTCACGCTTGCGCCGCGCGGCTACATTATTGAAATGACGGCGGGCAATCGCGCCACCCTCACGCGCCCATGTACGTACCTCGGCCATATCGATTCCGCTCACCACTGCTGCCTCCTCTCGCCTGCCTCAAAAGTTCCTCCTCCATTGTAGCATTGGATTGCGGCAACCGCTGCCGGTTCGGGCAGAATTGCTGGTATCATGCAGAACGTAGCGGACGCGCTTCTGCACGTCCCTACCTGATACCGATTTGTTATCATAGCCACAGAGAACACCGAGGGCGCAGATCTGGTACACGGGAGCGGGCCGCTGTTGCGCTCGTTGCGCCCGTTCCCGTTGATTGCCGGTTTGCCGACAGATTGGTATGCGAGACAGTGAAACGGCGGGCGTGCAGCAGCGCGTCCCTACCTGAGAGACAGTCGTAGGGGGCGAAAGATGGTTCGCCCCTCCGCATTGATACTACTGGAGGAGCGTGTATGAGCGAGGCGACCAATGGACTTCCACCACGCCTGGGGGAGATAATCGCGGATTTTAATCTGTGCGAGGGGCAGGAGAAGCTGGAACTGCTGCTCGAATTTGCCGAGAGTCTACCGCCGCTGCCGGACTGGTTGCAGGGCAAACGCGATGCGATGGATCATGTGCATGAGTGCATGACGCCGGTGTTTGTCCATGCCGAGCAGCAGGACGGCGGCCTGCGCTACTATTTCGATATTCCGGAAGAGTCGACCACGGTGCGCGGGTATGCCGCCCTGTTGCGCGAAGGCGTCGAGGGCGCATCCCCGGAAGCGGTGCTGAGAATCCCGCCCGATTTTTATACGCAGATGGGGCTGCACCGCGTGCTGACGCCCCAGCGCCTGAATGGCATCGGCGCGATCCTGGCGCATATGAAGCGTCTGGCGGTGCGCGAGTTGCATTCCTGATGAGCACCACTATGGTTATCAGCATTCTCCTGATTGGCGGGTATGCCCTGGTCTATGCGCTGATTCATAGCTGGACCGCCGGCCAGTCGTTCAAGAACTGGGTGCGGCGGCAGGTCGGCCCGGCCGGCGACCGCTGGTACCGGCTGGCCTACAACCTGGTCAGCGGTATTCTATTGCTGCCGTTTCTGCCGATGCTGCTCTGGCTGCCCGATCAGGTGCTCTACACGGTGGGTCTGCCCTGGCGCCGGCTGCTGCTGCTGGGCCAGGCGGCCGCCCTGGCCGGGATCGCCTATGGCATCTGGCTGACCGATCCCTGGCATTTCCTGGGGCTGCGCCGGCTCAACCCGGCGTCCGATCCCGCCGATCCGGCGCGCGCAACGGAGCAGCCACATCTGGTGGTCGCCGGGCCATACCGCTGGGTGCGGCATCCGCTCTACTTCTTCGGCCTGGCGGCGATCTGGCTGATCCCGCAGATGACGGTCAACCGGTTGGTGCTGGCACTGGTCTTCTCCCTCTACTTGTATGTGGGCACCTTCTTTGAGGAGCGACGGCTGCTACGCGAGTTCGGCGCGGAGTACCGCGCATATCAGCGGCGCGTCCCGCGTCTGTTGCCCCGTGTGCGCCGTGGGGCGGGACGGGAATAGGGGGCAGTTGGCGGTCAGGCAACATTTGGGAAGCGCACAAAGCGGGTATAATGACGCTACCGGTTCACGTACATTGTGCCAATCAGTCTTATCACACGATCCATACAGATGCCATTGGTACGGCTCTAATCAGCGACCAGAGGAGGCACGATGCAGCGCACGTCAGGTTATCGGGTTGTACCCTTTAGTGTGAACCGGCGCATGGTGGCCGCCAGTGCCGCCGTTGGCCGGGCTAAGTTGGCAGCGGCAAAAGCAAAGCTCAACCAGCAATGATTACTGTACTGGTTAACCATAGTTACAAGACACACCTATGCCCCGACACGATCCATCCCTCGATCCGGAATACCGCCGTTACCGCCGGGAATATCCGCGCTTTCCCGGCGTCCCGACCTGCCTGGCGTTGTTGCGCCGGCCGAATGTGCCGGGGGGCTACTGGGAGGCGATCTTCAGTGATCTGGCACAGCATGCCCCGGAAGTTGTCGATGAACTTATCACCGCCTGCTACGATGATGCCAATGCCGATATCCGTTGGGCAATTCTTGAGATTTTGGGAGCGATGCCGGCACCGCAAGCGCTTCCGCTCTTTGCCGTGTATCTGACCTCAGAAGATGAATCGCTCCGCGCATGGGCCGCGCGTGGACTGGCGGCGCTCGACACGAAAGAGGCCCGCCGGATCTTGTGGGAAGCCGGTAGCGATTGGTAGTGATACCATTGTTGCTGCCGAAACCATCTCGTCACTTTTTGTGCAAAATATCCAATGTAAACAAACTTGCATAAGAATATTATAAATAAAGATATCCAAAAACGGTTTACCTGTTCGCATAAATAGTGGTTGGCGTATGTCGTGGATGTGCCGGCGGCGCGATCACGCGGCATGCGTCCGGTTGCTGTGTGCGGTCGGTGCGCCGTCGCCGGGTAGCCCTGTACAGAAACGGCGCTGAAGTGACAATGCTGGAGAGTGAGAATATGTCTGACCCGACCGGAACGCTGCTCATCGTTGACGATAGCCACCTCAACCGCGTGCGCCTCTCCTACAGCCTGAACCAGCAGGGCTACACCGTCGTGCAGGCGGAGAACGGCCGGCAGGCACTGACGCTGCTACGGCAGCAGCCCTACGATCTGGTGCTGCTGGATATTATGATGCCGGAGATGGATGGCGCGGAGATGCTCCGCCGGATGAAGGCTGATCCGGCGCTGCGCAACCTCCCCGTGATTGTGGTTTCTGCCCGCGACGATATGGCCTGCGTGGTCCAGTGTATCGAACTGGGAGCCGAGGATTACCTGACGAAACCGTTTGACCCGGTGCTGCTGCGGGCGCGGATCAGCGCCTGCCTGGAGAAGAAGCGTCTGCGCGATAACGAACAGGCCTACCTGGAGCAGGTAGCCCGCGTGACCGCCGCCGCCGCCGCCGTCGAAGCCGGTACCTTCGATGTCTCCAGCCTGGACGATGTGGCGCGCCGCCCCGACGACCTGGGCCAGATGGCGCGAGTGTTTCAGCAGATGGCCCGCCAGGTATTTACCCGCGAGCAGCAGTTACGCCGGCAGGTCAACAGCCTGCAGATCGAGGTTGATCAGGCCCGGATGCGCCGGCAGGCCGCCGAGATTACGGAAACCAGCTACTTCAAAGACTTGCAGCAGCAGGCCCAACTGTTGCGCGATGAGATGAGTCAGGAACGTGAAACGTGAAGCGTGAGGCGTTCCGAGGAGACGTTATGGCAAAAATTATCTCAATTCACTCCTTCCGGGGAGGTACCGGGAAGTCCAATATCGCCGCGAACATCACCACCCTGCTGGCAGCAGCCGGGCAACGCGTCGCCGTGATCGATACCGATATTCAGTCGCCCGGCATTCACAACCTGTTTAACCTGGAGGGCGCGGCAATTACCTATGCGCTCAACGATTATCTGTGGGGGCGCTGTTCGATCCGGCAGGCCACCACGGATGTGACGGCCCGGCTGGAGACGCCCGTCGCCGGGCAGATTTTTCTGATTCCCTCAAGCGTCAAATCGGGGGAGATTGCGCGCATCCTGCGCGAAGGCTGTGATGCGCGCGTGCTGACGGTCGGCCTGCGCAAGGCAATCAGTGAACTGGAACTGGATACGCTGGTGATCGATACCCACCCCGGCCTGAACGAAGAAACCATGCTCTCGATTGCCGTCTCGCATGCGCTACTGATTATCATGCGGCCCGACCGGCAGGATTACGAGGGCACCGGTGTCACAGTGGAAGTTGCCGGCGCGCTCAATGTGCCCCGGATGGCGCTGCTGGTCAACAAAGTACCGACCAGTTTTGACCTGGACGAGGTAGGTGAGCAGGTGGCGCAGACCTTCAACTGCGAGGTGGCGGCGGTCTTGCCCCACTCCGACGAGATGATGCTGCTCGCCAGTGCCGGTATTTTCGTGCAACGCTATCCCGACCATCCCGTAACCGCAGCGCTCAAGCAGGTAGTGGCAACGTTGATGGTATAGCAACCAGGAAGAGTTCCATGCAAGATAACCCTAACCGCGACGATCTGCAGGCACTGGTGGGTGATCTGGCGGCCATTGCCTCGCCGCTCCAGGCCTATCTGGAAGAATTGCACAGCCGGTATCACCCCCTGCGCGATGGTGCTGTCGCCGACTATATTCCTGAACTGGCAAAGGCCAATCCCGACTGGTTCGGCATCTGCATTGTCACCGTCGAGGGACAGGTGTTCAAGGTGGGTGACTATGCGCAGGAGTTTACGATCCAGTCGGCGTCCAAGCCCTTTGTGTACGGGCGGGCGCTGGAGGATCATGGCCGTGATTTTGTCCTCTCCAAAGTGGGCGTTGAGCCTTCCGGCGATGCCTTTAACTCGATTGTGCTGGATGAACTCTCGAATCGACCCTACAACCCGATGGTCAACGCGGGCGCCATTGCCACCGCCGGGCTGATCCAGGGCGATAATCCCGCCGACCGGATGAACCGCCTGCTTGAGATGTTCCGCCGCTACACCGGCCGCGAGATCCGCCTTGATGTCTCGGTATTTGTCTCCGAGCGCGCAACCGGCGACCGCAACCGGGCAATTGCCTACCTGATGCGCAACTTTGGCATGCTGGCGGGCAACCTGGAGGAGTCGCTGGATCTCTACTTCCAACAGTGTTCGCTGCTGGTCAACTGTCACGATCTGGGGGTGATAGCGGCGACGCTGGCAAACAACGGCGTCAATCCGATCACCGGGGAGCGCGCCGTCGCTGCTGAATATGTCCAGGATATGCTCAGCGTGATGTATACCTGCGGCATGTACGATTTCTCCGGTGAGTGGGCCTACCGCGTCGGGTTGCCCGCCAAGAGCGGCGTGGGCGGTGGCATTATCGCGGTTGCGCCCAACCGCCTGGGCATCGGCGTCTTCTCACCCCTGCTCGACCTGCGCGGCAACAGCGTGCGTGGCGTGCAGGTCTGTACTGAGATTTCGCAACACTTCGGACTGCATGTCTTCCACAACAACGCCGACGACTCCCGCCTGCGCGCCGCCCTGACCGGGCGTATGTAAGAACGGAACAACAGAGAACAAAGAACAGAGTAATAAAGAACAAATGCTCACCTCATGACACAGCAACCGGCATTCCTTGTTCTCTGTTCGCTGCTCTTTGTTCTTTGTTCGCTGCTCTTTGTTCTTTGTTCTTTGTTCGCTGCTCTCTGCTCTTTGTTCTTTGTTCTGTGCATCATGCAGAATACCTCACCCCACCATAAGTAAAATTACCCTGGCGCACGCCGGACTGCCTGATTTATGATAGACCCGTAACCCGCAACCTGTAACCTGTAACCTGTAACCTGTAACCTGTAACCTGTAACCTGTAACCTATAAACCCGCTACAGGAGGCAACCGGATGAACCGTTATGGACGGAGCCTGGCAATTATGCTGCTGGTCAAGGCAGCGGTGGCGACGGTGGTCTTCGCCTACTTTGCCTATATCGACCGGCAGACCTTCGACGCCAACAAAGCCTTCTGGCGCACCGAGACGCTGCCCGACTGGATTACCTACACCTGGATTATGCTGCTGCTGGGCCTGGTGGAACTGGCGCTGGCCTGGTACTACAGCCGTTCGCTGCAAACCGCCGCAACGCGTATCGCGCAGGGCGAACCGGCCGCCGACCTGCCGGGGCATATCCGCCGTCGCGCCGCAACCTACCCACTGATCCTGGCGCTGATCAGTCTGGTGAGCTGGAGTGTGGCGGCGCTGTTTTATGCGCGCGGCGGGCTGCCGCTGCTGGCTCCCTACGGCCTGCTGCCCTGGCCCCAGGTGGAAACCGTGCTGCGCATGCTGCTCGGCCTGACCCTGCTCACCAGCCTGACCGGCTATACCCTGATCACGTTCCTGCTGGATCGAGCAGTCCGGCAACCCCGCCGGCAGGTGCTGCTTATCGGCGCGAATATCGCCGGCTGGCTGCTGGTCAGCCGGCTGTTTAACCGGGGCGACATGATGCCGCCGACGGTCCAAACCTTCGGGCGCACCTTCATCGGGCTGGGGCTGATTGGTGGGCTGACGGCGTCAACGATCATCTTCTTGACGGTGGATGCGCTCTGGCGCTGGGCGCTGCCGCAGTTCTTCCCCGCCGGCAACCTGGCCCTGGCGGGCGTGCCCCGCGTGTCGGTTGGGATGCGGCTGCTGGTGACGACGCTGCTGACCGGGATGCTGCCACTGCTGGCCTTGAGTGTGGCCGTCTTCGCCGGGGCCGCCAACCTCGCCATGATCGTGCTCTTTGTAGCGGCCTTCGGGATTGGCAGCACAATCCTGTTTAGCCTGCTGACCGCGCGCAGTCTGCTGCAACCGCTGCACGATCTGAATATCGCGCTGGCGGGTGCCGGGCAACATCCCGATCATCTGAACATGCCCGCGCGGCTGCCCAACGACGAACTGGGCGACCTGACCACCCATTTTCGCCGCCAGATCGAAGCCAACAACCAGTTGATCGCCGAGAATACCCGTCTGGAGAGCGCGCTGAGCATCCAGAACCTGGAGCAGCAGGTTGCCGCGCGCACCGCCGAGTTAGCCCTGGCGCGGGACGAGGCCGAAGTTGCGCGGCAACTGGCGGAGGAGGCGAATAACGCCAAGGGCGCATTTCTGGCGATGATGAGCCACGAGATTCGCACCCCGATGAATGCGATTATTGGCATGACCAGCCTGCTGCTCAACACCCGCCTCGACTCGGACCAGACCGACTTTGCCCGCATCATTCAGCAGAGTGGCGAGAGCCTGCTGACGATTATCAACGATATTCTCGACTTCTCCAAGATCGAGGCCAATCGGTTGGAACTGGAGATCCAGCCGCTCGATCTGCGCGACTGCATCGAGGGGTCGCTGGATCTGCTGGCAACCCGTGCCACCGACAAGGGGCTTGATCTGGCCTATGTGATCGCGGAGGATACGCCCGAGGCGATTATGGGCGATGAAACCCGCCTGCGCCAGATCTTGATCAACCTGCTGAACAACGCGATCAAGTTTACCGAAGCGGGCGAGGTCACGGTCACGGTGACCGGGCACAGGCTATCCGAGGATGATCCGGAGATGCCGTATGAACTGCACTTCGCCGTGCAGGATACCGGGATCGGCATTCCGCCGGAGCGCATGGATCGGCTCTTCAAGGCGTTTAGCCAGGTAGACGCCTCCACCACGCGGCGCTATGGCGGCACCGGCCTGGGGCTGATCATCAGCCGGCGGCTCAGTCAGTTGATGGGTGGGCATATGTGGGTTGAGAGCCGGGTCGGCCAGGGTTCAACCTTCCACTTCACCATCCAGGCCCACCCGGCGGGCGCAACCCGGCATGCCTACCTGCATCGGGTGCAGGATCAACTGGCGGGCAAGCGGCTGCTGATCGTCGATGACAACAGCACCAACCGGCGCATTCTCCGGTTGCATGCGCAGGCCTGGGGCATGCAGGCCCGCGATACCGCCCGCCCGGAGGAGGCGCTGGCCTGGTTCCGGCAGGGCGACATCTTCGACGTTGCCATCCTCGATATGCAGATGCCGGAGATGGACGGAATGACCCTGGCTGCCGCCATTCAGCGTAGCGGCAATCCGCACATCCCCCCGCTGATTATGTTGACCTCGCTCGGCGGGCGCAGCATGATTGAGCAGACCGACAGCGCAGAGGTGGAACTGGCCGCGTTTCTGACCAAACCGATCAAGCCGGCACAACTCTTCAACCTGCTGGTCAATATCAGCCGGGGCACCCAGGTTGCAGCCGCTCCCCCGGCGCAACCGCTGACCACGACATTCGACACGCAGATGGGCCGGCGCCACCCGCTGCGGATTCTGCTGGCCGAGGATAATGTCACCAATCAGAAGCTGGCGCTGCACTTCCTGCAACAACTGGGCTACGGGGCCGATGTTGCCGCCAACGGCCTGGAGGCGCTGGCGGCCCTGCGGCAACAGCCCTACGATCTAGTGCTGCTCGACCTGCATATGCCGGAGATGGATGGCCTGGAGGCTGCCGCGCAGATCCTCCAGGAATGGCCGGGGGCCGACCGTCCACGCCTGGTGGCGATGACCGCCGGCGCCATGGCCGGGGACCGCGAGATGTGCCTGGAGGCCGGGATGGATGACTACATCAGCAAGCCGATCCGGCTGCCCGCCCTGGTTGCCGCCCTGGAGGGAACCACCGCCCGCCCGGAACGCACCCTGCCGTCTGTGCCGACCACACCCGACCTGGCCGCCGTCGCGGTTAACGGCAATGGTCAGCATGAGCAGACAGAGGAGCCCCACCCGCCGGATGCCAAGACGAACGACATGCCGGTTACAACAACCAACGGCAACGACCAGTCGGTACTGCCGACCGACGCAATCCAGCGCATGCTGAGTGATATTGGTGGGGATACCGCTTTTCTGCAGCAGCTTATCGCCGGCTTCCTGGACGATGCAACCCGGCTGCTGACCGATCTGCGGCAGGGCTGGGACGCCGGAGATATCGAGCGGGTCGAGCGCGCGGCCCACACGCTCAAATCCAATGCGAACGAGTTTCAAGCCGGCACGGTCGCCGAGCCCTGCCGGGAACTTGAAATGGGCTGTCGGACGGGCAACCTGGACAACGCACCCGTACTCATCGACCAGATCGAAGCGCGCTACACCCGGTTGCAGGCGGAACTGAAAACATATCTTCAAGAGCAGGGGCAACCACGATGACCACAACCACCGCTACCCCTCAGACCGCAGCGGCGGAGCGACAACCAGTTGTCGGCAAAATTTTGATTGTCGAAGACAGCAGCATGGTGCGCCTCAAGCTGGCCCACAGCTTGCGCGAGCAGGGGCATACCGTGACGGCGGCTGAAGATGGTTTGCAGGCGCCGGCCCGCCTCGAGACCGACCAGTTCGATTGCATGCTGCTTGATCTGATGATGCCGGAGATGAGCGGCCACGAGGTGCTGCGCCGGATGCGCAACGACAGCCGCTGGTACCACTTGCCGGTGATTGTGGTCTCGGCCCTGGAAGACCTGGACAGTATGGTCCAGTGCATTGAGATGGGCGCGGAAGACTACCTCTTCAAGCCGTTCAACCCGGTGCTGCTCACAGCACGCGTGCAGGCGACCCTGCAAAAGAAAAAGCTGCGCGACCTGGAGCAGTCCTACGTGGCGCAGGAAATAGGGTGCATTCGATGCACCGTTTTGCGGCCGCACGTCATACCCGATAGAGCGCGAGGGGACGCGATGAGCGGCGGCACCTGGAGCGGCGACCGCGAGACCGACCTGCGCGGCGAGCCGGGTGCGCACAAGACCGACGATATCGCCAGTGATGTGGCCCCCGAACCGCCCGCAGCCCGGGCTGAGTAGACGCCGCCGGAGCAAACCTTTGCCGGGCAGGATCAGCCGGAGGAGGGCCACGCAGCAGAGCACGAAGCTACCACAGTCGATCAGACCGGCGTCGCCGGGAAATCGCCCGAGCAGGCGCGGAACGCACTGGGTGGTACCGCCGGCCGGCACGACAGCAACAGCAAAACAAAGGACGGCGCATAACAAAATGTACCATGCTGCCGCAGGCGAGTCGGGTTTCCATCTGGGCAAACGTCCAGTTTGGATACCCACCGCGTAGCTTGTGCAAATAAACAGACCCACCGGAAGATCTCCCGGTGGGTACATCTATACAGATATTTTACACCTTGTCCGTCATCGAGGAGTAGCGTTCAGGTTACGCCGGTACTACCCGCGCACCTGCTATGCTGAAAAGAGTGCAACCAGCAGAATTGCCAGCAGCATAACCAGCAGGAGTGCGACAATGCCCGCACAGCCCGCCGGGCGGCGCGGGGGCGTCTGGACGATAATAATCTCACGCGGTTCGGTCATACCCCGGTCGAACAACAACCCCAAGAGAAATAGACCAAGCACACCGATCAGAATAAGCTCTGGCGCAACAGTCATGATTTGCTCCTTTCGCGTACTGTCGGAAGCCACCAGGGTTGAGGATTGCTCCTCTATATTCTTTATCGGCAGCGCTGTTGCATTCTGGATGCAACCTTCCGGTTTGTGCTGGAACTTGCGCGTAATATGGTTCAAACAAACGCGCGCAAAACCGCAGTTGATGAACGTTGAGCAAATAACCCGGATATGCCATCGGGGAGTCCCGGCTTCAGCCGGTTGAATGCCCGCCGGGTCCGCAGCATACTGAAGGGAACGCCCGATCCGGCTATGAAATGACCTGGAGTCCCGGCTTTAGCCGGTTGGATGCCTACCGGGACAGCGGCATACTGCCGGGAATGCCTGATCCGGCTGATGTCAGGACTCCTGAAAGGCGATATCCGGATGAAAAATTCAATGACCGGGAGTCCCGGTTGATGAACTTTGAGACCATGTTGCGGGTATGGCGTGCGGCAGCAGAACGGTGCATCGAATGCACCCTACGGCTCGACTTTGAGACCATGTTGCGGGTATGGCGCGTAGCAGCAGAACGGTGCATCGAATGCACCCTATGGCTCTGATCCGGCTGAAGCCGGGACTCCTGAAAGGCGAGAGCTGGATTGAAAATTCAGTCCTCATCAATGCCGGATCTTTGCCGCACGAAGCGGGAGAGACGCGCTGTGGCGCGTCTCCCTGGCCTGCTCTGCCAAATGATCAGTCTATAGCTATGACAGAGCATCGTAATCTGTTATGGTACGCTCTTATTTCCCTGCTTCCGGGCAAGGCAAGCGTGGCCTGCACTACTGGTCGCAACCTGCCGGGCTAGGACGTGTCCCGATCGTCAGACGGCCTGATCGCGTCCGACTCTGCGGTGGCAGGCGTATTCGGCTGTGACGGCACAGGCAGTGCCGCAAATGCCTGGATCGCCGCCTGCAAGTGTACGCGCTTGCTGCCGACCATCCAGTCCGGCTCCGGCGCGGATGCGGCGACGATGGCCGCCCGCTGTTGCGCTGCCAGCAAGCGAATCTCACCCGGCGTCAGCGCGACCAGTTCTTCCGGCGTAAAGGAGAGCAGCAGCAGTGCTTCTGCCATCCGCTGAGTCGATAACTTATCCATACTCTTCCTCAGACAGTGACTGACTGTCAGCGTACCATTTTCCGGTATTGTACGAAGCTGTTCCGGCAATCGCATATTTGATCTGATGCTTCTACTCTGCATCTATCGCAGGTGAATGGCATTCTCAGTTGCTCTATTGTACACCCAAAGGCATTAATAAAATATTAACTATTGTACCCCGTCCGTTAGATAACCGAAACACACCACCCACCCGCATTGGGACACCTGATGGGACGGCCTGTGCAGGACGCGCGCTTCCGCCGCTGCGCCGGCTCGTGTGTGCGGGTACGCCGGGCGATAGGGAAACGGTCGCTTCCCGGTATAGCACGACTCCGCGCTCCAGTCAGCGTGGCTCAAGCGCAAGTCCTGCATTTATGTGTGTACGGTACCTGTCGGGAGTAACCCTGATGCCGGATCAGGTGCGCTGTGGGTAGTGTGGTGACATACCGCGGACGATTGCCAACCCCGACCGTAACTGCATTCGTCCCGCTGTGCTTGCCGCACGCGCAGGCGGTGACAGATCGGTCGCCATTGTAAACGCAATCGGGGGGAACCGTGGCAATGTGCGGTGATGGGGGACTGCGACATCATTGTCGGCAAGACGCATCTTTGCGTTCCCCGGAGCCCAGGCATACGCCGGTATAATCACCCGACCGGGCTTGCGGCTGTTGTTTGGCACAGCCGCAAGCGGCAGGGTCTCACCCGCATCCGGCGACAGACGCGTCTCCGTATCCGGCCGCGGCGCGATTGAAAACGCAGTAGTGGCCGGTTGGGTTGTTAATGTGCCGGGCGGTACTGCGGCAGACGCTACTTCTCCCGGTCGGTACGATACAGAAACACCCATGAGAATGGCCGAATCGCCGCCCTGGTGGGGTGAGGTCAGCCAGACCCGCACTTCTGCTGTACCTGCCGGAACCGCACGCAGGGTGATGGTTTCAAGATTGAGCAGATCACCGGCCGTGGGCCCGGCCCGGCTCAACTCATCTGACACCTCACCCGCGTCCGCACCGAACTGGAGCACTCGATCATCATCATTGTTATCAATAAACGCCCCCTGAACCGTCAGATCCGTTGGCGCGGTCAGGGGGGCGGGTAGGGTCAATGTCACAGCAACAGTATCGTGATAGACCGGCATAAAGACAAGACGACCAACACCGCTGAACTGCTGCTCGGTTGGAACCGCCGCATAGCCCAGCAGCGCCCGCGCCGTACGCGCGTCCGCATGCTCTGCAACCTCCACCAGCAGATCACCCGACTGACCGGCAGCGATAAAGGTATAGCCGCGCCGGGTGAGGGTATACGGCTGCGTTAGCGTCAACTGATCTGCCGGATTATCCTGATCAGCCGCATGATCAAATGTCATAGCAACAGTTTCCGGCGGCTCCGATTGCGCGTCGGAGAGCTTCCCGCCAAGCTGGACCGTCAGCCGGCGCGCGGTGGGCAGTTCCAGGAGTTGCTGCGCATGGTTGGACATACCCACACCAATGATCTCGACGCGCTCGGCCTGATCCTGGTAGGACCACGCAGTGACCGGCTCGGTTGTCGGTTTTGTCGAAGCTGTCGGTGTACTGGTTGCGCTGGCCGTCACCGTTGATGTTACCGTCGCCGTCGCACTGGCGGTCATGGTCGCCGTGGGCGTCGCGGTGGCACTCGCCGTGGGCGTCGCGGTGGCACTCGCCGTTGCCGTTGCGCTTGCCGTTGCCGTTGCCGTTGTACTGGCGGTCACGGTCGCCGTGGGCGTCGCCGTCGCACTGGCGGTCGCCGTCGTACTGGCGGTCGCCGTCGCACTGGCGGTCGCTGTTGCACTCGCCGTTGCGCCGGCTGTAGCCGTGGCCGATGGCTCCGGGCCGGCGGTCACGGTGGACGTCGCGCTGGACAGTGTTGTTGCGCTCGCGGTGGCTGTTGGTATCGCCGTGGCTGCGGGCTGCGGGCCGGCGGTGGTCGTTGGTGTTGCCGTGGTGCCGGTGGTTTCAGTTGCAGGCACCGGCACCGTCGGGCCGGCGGGTATACCCGCCGTCGCCGAGGGCACTATCGCTGTTGCGGTTGCCGATGGCACCGGACTGGGCAATGCGGTTGCATCGGTCGCTGTGCTGTCGTTCGGCATAGGCATCATCGTCGCCGTGGCTCTGGTCGTCGGCGTAGGTATTGGGCCGGGTGTCGGTACCACCCGGTTGTCAACCGTTGAGCCGGCATCTACGATTGAGGGCGGTGACAACGGTGTGGGCAGCCTGCCGGTAGGAACCGCCCGCTCCGGTGCGTCTATTTCGAGATGCTCCGCCGATGTAAACACAGCCGGCGGCGTTTGCGCCATCTCCGGCGTCGCACGCGGCGGCACGGCGGTAGGTTCGCGCACGGCGGTAGCATCAGCCTCCATCTGCAACAACCGGGTCCGGTCAATTGCCGGGGCTAGTTGGATTGACTGGGCCACAACCGCTGTTTCCGGCGGAACGGTCGCGGTGACACTTGCCGGCGTAGGTGTATGCTCTGGCGCATGGGCCGTGGATGGCAACACGATTAATATCGCTAGTGCAACTACCATTGCTAATGCACCTGCGGTGGTCATCACCAGGAAGAGCATAGCCAGGGGAAGGGAAAAGATTTTGCCCAACGCCTGGCGCAACCGCTCATCATTATTAACCATTTCCCGCAACTGCTTTAACCCCCGCGAGACGTTAGTGCGGACACTGACCTCCTTGACGCCGAGTTGCTGCGCAATTGCCTCGTAGGAAAACCCGTCATAAAAGAAGAGGCGGATCACCTGCGCGCGCTTTGCCGGCAGCCGCTGCAGCAGTTCTTCCATCTCGCGGCTGGGCTGAGACTCAGCGGCGGGCAGGTGTTGCTCGACCTCATCTGCTTTGGCGTGCGCCACCGCATCGAGCGTTGTCGGGCTGATATGTTTGGTTACGCGGAGAAAGTTTAACGTTTCGTAGTGGAGTAATACATTCAGCCAGGTAGCGACCTTCGCCACCTGCGGATCATAGCGATCACCCTGATCCAGGGCACGCAGCAGCGTGTTCCATAAAATGTCATGGCGATCCTCCGGCTGCAAGAAGTCATTAAATGTACTCTGGTAGAGACTGCGCTGCAACCCGGCGAGGTAGGTATCGAGCAGGAGCAGCGCCGCCGGATTGCGCTGCTGGAGTAAGTACCCCACCGTCTGCTCATGCGCCAGGCGTGCCAGCCACTCCTGCGCCCCATCCCTGGCCGGATTGAACTGCTGGATGTTCGCATGGGCCTGCGCCAGTGTCCCCTGGACCAGGCTGTTCACCTCTTGATCCGTTAGATACTCCCCGACCCGGGCAACAATCACCTCCCCGACATAGGGCGCCTGGCGCTGCACCAGGTGGGCGAAAAGCTGTTCCTGAGCCAGGTCCGTCAGCCATGCCTCCAGGTCAGCCGGCAGGGCTGTGCCCGGCGCAAGCGCTGCACGGGCCTGCGCCAGCGTTGACCGGACCAGCGTCTGCCGCTCCGCGGAAGCAAGAACCTCGCCGGCAGCATCCAGCATGAACTGTTCAACGCGAGACGCGAAATCACTGATAGGAAGATCTGCACTCATCGAAGTTACCCTCGGCGGATACATACCGGGGTTGCGGCATGCTCCGCCTGCACGAATACACCACGGGCCGGCCCGGGCGGCTGAATAGATGAGTGGAACGCTGGGAGCGACCACGTAACATAAGCTGGTTCCCCACTGTTCGTACGTTGACCATGTATCACAACAGGCTGATTAAACGGGTATCTGCCGATTCGCACGCACACACTCCAGGGTCGCGTCTCATCAAAATGGGCGTTTCTTCTCCAGTCAGTGCATCAGGTACGGATGGTTGCATCTGCCGCAGGCATAGCCAGGCAAAACCGGATCGGGCAGGTTAACGGCAGGAGCTACGGGATGTCTGCCCAGGACATTCCCGGTAGTCCTGTCGCGCCGCACCCGAATTCACATCGGGTTATTGCCTACGCCAGAACACAATCAGAAGATGAACAGAGCCGGCTATAGCCCTCCTTACGTTGCGTAACACTGCCCGCTATTTTCTTTATCGGCAGGCATGTTGCACGATTGCCACCGGTTTCATTACTTTTATCGGCAGGCATGTTGCACGGGCCAGGTTTGCGTGAGGATATGGCAGGTGAGTGGTGTACTCCAGGCAGGCATGGGGGATCGTGGGAGTAGCTACAGGTGTCATGCATCCTCACCAGGGTCCATAAAAATCGGTGGAACGACGCGACACGACAGTCAGAACTCCCCGGTGGCGGGGCAGGATAGTGAACACCAATGGGCTACCGGGGCGGTTTACTAAAGCGGGCAGTATGGTTCATCACAGCGGAAATAGTCCGGTGATATGGCAGGTTAAGCCATAGGTTGAACAAAATAAAAAATAGTAAAAAGATGGACGGTGCTACCAGGCAGAACGAAGGAATGTTCTACCTGAGTTGTGGTACAGCGACGGACCTGCATGCAATACCAGGTTGCGACGAAGCTGCCGGAGTGCTTCCATTATGGTCTACCCCACGCCTTCCTGGATAATTTGTGCGATACGAATGTATTACAGAAGCCAACCT
This sequence comes from Chloroflexaceae bacterium, assembly GCA_034437035.1. Classification (GTDB taxonomy): domain Bacteria; phylum Chloroflexota; class Chloroflexia; order Chloroflexales; family Chloroflexaceae; genus CAKZQX01. Next base: position 17,160 of record DAOTUI010000107.1, on the reverse strand, counting down.
CATTATGACATCTCAGCAGCCGTTCATGTAATCCACAAAAAGTACTGTCTTTTGTAGAATTCCAATATTGACAAAGGGTTTTTGAAATGATAAGATGGGTTAATAATGCGGCTGCTACTGTTCTATTTCTCTCGTCTGAACTGGCTTTACCCTGCTTTACCCTTGCCGTCAATCCTGTGAATATATTCACCCTGATACTTTGTTAAGAGACTGTTAAAGTTTGATTATTTCTGTATCAGGAAATCGTGGGTGGATTACACAAAAGAAGCCCTCGCGCGGCAATTACTACGCGGGGGGCTTCTCAGAATATGGGAGTTACGCAGTTGACATAGAAACCGGACGTTTCACCCGATGGAAGCCCGATTCGCCTGCGGCAACATAGTATGTTCTTTTTCTTTTTCACCAAAAAATTCACGTTGTGATTTTTTTTGTGAAAAAATCTGGTTTCTTTCGCTTCGCTGGAGGCGGAAATACCTTCCGGGTCAGGAACCGCGTACCTCCTGTCAGAATAGACAAACTGGAACCCGTTGGGTCAAACCACGGGCGACTCCTCGGCCAGGGCGACCGGCGGCGGCGGCGTTTGCCGTTCTGCATCGGCCTGGGAAACAAAGCTCTGGGCATAGCTCGTGGCCCACCCCAGTCGCAGCAATTTGATCCAGAGCCAGGCCAGCACGAGCAGTTGCTGCCCAATAATTGTAACGACCAGGTTATCCACGCCGCTCAACACCCCCCGGTAGAGCAGCAGCAGCCCACCATGCAGCAGCAGCCCGAGCAGCGCCGGCGCCAGCACCCCGCCCACATGTCGGAGGCAAAAACGTACCGCCATCCCAAACATGACCAGGGGATTGCGCCGGTCATGCACTACCCCGATTGCGCGCGCATACTCCCCCACCAGATTGATCACCTGGAGCAGTAGCAGCGCAATGATCAGGGAAGCGGTTCCGCCCAGCAGGCCACCCAGCAGCGCTACGCCCACCAGGGTCAGTGCAGCCAGGAGCACCAGGATCAGTCCCAGCCCGGTAAACGACAGCAGATTGCGCCGGCAACCGGCCCAGAAGGAACGCATGTCGGTCCAGACGCTCAGAATCCCGCCCGAGAAAAAGTTGTATGCCAGACTGAAGACCAGCGTCAGCAGCAACGTTGTGAAGAGCCAGCCCGTTACTGCCATCGCAACGTCGTACGAACCATCCAGCATCAGGTTGAGCAGCGCATCGCTCCCGCCGCCCGCCAGATCTTCCATCACCGGGTTGTTCAGCATGCCATCCGCAGCAGCATAGAGCAGCGGCCAGGTCTGCACCAGCCCCAGCAGCAGGCCCGTCAGGTAGAGCGGCAGGAGCAGGCGCAACCGCAACGCACGCTGGAGTCCTTGCGTAAATACCGTTTGTAATCGTTGCATGAATCTTCCTCCGCTATCCAAACAGGCCGACCGTCTGAACAACCGCCTGGAACAGGAAGAGCAACCGCCCGCCCAGCGTGGTCGTCGGACCAACTTCTACCGTTGTGCTGATGCCATTGTCCATCCGGTCAAACTCGGCGGCAAGTTTGTATTCCGGGTCGATCTTTACCTGCTTCACCGGATCACCCGGCGGGAAGGTCAGGCTGGTTTGCTGCTCCCGGGCCTCCCAGGTGCGCATCTGCTGTGCGCCGCTCGCCAGCGTTATCCGGATCTCAACCGGCACACGCACTTCGCCGGTCCGTCTCACCGTAATGGTACTGCCGGTCGGGGTATTCTCGATTTCACCGACAGCATAGTCAATCACACCTGCGCCACCGATAAAGTCATCAAAGAACCAGTCCATTTCAGTATCGAGAGAGCTTTCGAGCGACTGACGGAAGTCGGCACTGGTGGGATGGCGGTAGCGGTAAGCCTCCAGGTAGTCGGCCATGGCCTGGCGGAAGCGCTCCGTGCCCACAACCTGCTCCAGCGTGAACAGCCCCACCGAAGGCTTGCTGTAGGCCGCCACGGCATAGTCAAAGTCGTTATACTCCCATGCCGGCAGATCGGACGGCACATCCGGGTTGGAAGCATAAGCGGCGCGGTCCATGGCAAATGCGCCCAGACTCAGCGCATCAACGCCCGATCCCAACCGCAGACCGGCGGCATGCATGTAGCGACTGCCGCTGTACTGGGTCAACCCCTCGTCCAGCCAGGGCTCACGGCCTTCGTGCGTGGCGGTTTGCATGGGCCACCACTGATGCCCAATCTCGTGTGCCACCACCAGTGCGACAAAGCCGGAGTCAATCGGCGCCCCCAGCGTGCCCCCCGTGATCAGCGTGGGATACTCCATACCACCCGCGCCCGCAGCGCTATCCGGCACATCGACCACCGACAGGCGCGGGTGGGGATAGTCGCCGTACCAGTCGCTGTAAGCCTGAAGCGAACCAACCGCCACGTCCATGTAGGTATCAACCGCCGCAGCATGCTCCGGCAGGTAGTAGAGCACCACCTCACTATCACCTGCCTGCGCCGTGCGTATCTCGAAATCGGGTGACGCGGCAAAGGCAAAATCGGTGACATCTTCGGCGATAAAGCGTACGGTCTTGCGGCCATCCTGCTCAACCGGCTCGCTGGCCGGGACACCCGCGCCCGCGACAACATACTCCGACGGCACGGTAATCTGTACATCGTAGTTGCCGAAGTCGTGGAAGAACTCCGCATTGGCATGCCAGGGGATCGTATCCCATGCTCCATCGGTATACACCACCATCTTGGGATACCACTGGCCGACCATGAAGAAGGTATCGTCGCGCCCACCGTAGCCGGTACGCGCAAAAACCCGTGGCAGCTTGCTGGTCCATTCTACCTCCAGGTTAATTGTCGCGTCCGGCTCCAGCGATGCGGGCAGCGGAACGCGCATCAGGGTGCCGCTGATCGTGGAGCCGGCGAGCAGATCGGTCCCATCGGGCAGCGCCAGTGTACTCACGGTGATATCCCCCAGACTCTCCTCGTCGGTGGAGAATCCGCGATGGCTCCCGCCCGACTCCTGCATCCAGACGGTATCCGGACTGCTGAAGGCTTTGAGATAGAGCCGCAGCCAGAGTTCCTCCAGCGTGTCATCTGCGGGGTTGCGATAGGTAATTCGCTCCGACCCGGTGACGGTTTTGGCGGTCGGGTCGAGTTCCACCTCCATCTGATAGGAAGCTACCTCCGGCGCGTCAGCCGGCGGTGTGGGCTGGGCTAACGTGACGGTGGGAACGAAGAGTGCGGCCAGGAAGTTGCTCTGCCAGATGGCAACCAGCAGCACCCCGACCAGCAGTGATCGATAACGCATGTAATCTCCTCCGTTGGAAAGAACAAAAAACCAGAAAACAAAGCACAAAAAGGATGTTCAATGGAACTACGGGAAGCACTTTGTTGCTTTGTTCTCTGTTCTTTAAATACCACACTGGTTTTGACGAAGCGGACCGCGACATTGATCCGGGTTGGCGGGGACAATCTGCCGGTCCACCTGCTATGGAAAGGACGATCAGCGGGGCGACCGGGTGACGCGCCGGGCCGGCACCTGCACCAGAAGCCGGCATTACCCATGGTACTATAGAGAGAACAGATAAACAGAGAACAAAGAACAAAACTGGTACCACGCATCACGCATCACGCATCACGCATCACGTTTCACGCACCTTCCCGGTTCTTGCTGCAAAAGAAGGAGGAATCACGCCGATGAGCGCGCCTGAATACACTAATCGCCTGGTTCACGAGAGCAGCCCCTACCTGCTCCAGCATGCCCACAATCCGGTGGACTGGTACCCGTGGGGGCCGGAAGCACTGGAGCAGGCCCGCCGCGCGGATAAGCCCATCCTGGTCAGTATTGGCTATGCCGCCTGCCACTGGTGCCACGTCATGGAGCACGAGAGCTTTGAAGACCCCGACACGGCGGCCCTCATGAATGAACATTTTATCAACATCAAGGTGGACCGCGAAGAGCGCCCCGACATTGACACGATCTACATGACCGCAGTCCAGGCGATGACGGGGCAGGGCGGCTGGCCGCTCAATATGTTCCTGCTACCGGACGGCACGCCCTTCTATGGCGGCACCTACTTCCCGCCGGAGGACAAAGCTGCGCGCTACGGCGTGCCCAGCTTCAAGCGGGTGCTGCAGAGCATTATTGATGCCTACACAAACCGCCGCAGCGAAATCAACAGTTCCGGGCAGCAGTTGCTCGACCATCTGCACAAGATCAGCAGTCGGCAGTTTGAAGGGGGCGAACTGAATGCCGAAGTGCTGGATGTGGCCTTCCGCGATCTGGTCAGCAACTTCGACAGCCAGGCGGGCGGCTTTGGACGCGCGCCCAAGTTCCCCCAGCCGATGACGCTGGAGTTTTTGCTGCGCTACCATATTCGCACCGGCAACGCCGATGCCCGGAACATGCTGGAGCATACCCTGCGGCAGATGGCCCAGGGCGGCATTTACGACCAACTGGGGGGCGGCTTCCACCGCTACAGCGTCGATGCCGTCTGGCTGGTGCCCCACTTTGAGAAGATGCTGTACGATAATGCGCTGCTGGCGCGTATGTATGTCGAGACCAACCAGGCCACGCAGGATGGCTTCTACCGCGTGATTGCCGAGCAGACGCTGGACTATATCGTGCGCGAGATGCGCCACCCGGACGGCGGCTTCTACAGCACGCAGGACGCCGACAGCCTGAATGCGCTGGGACACAAGGAAGAGGGCGCATTCTTCACCTGGACCCCGGACGAGATCCGCGAGGTGTTGGGGGCGGATACTGCGCTCTTCTGCCAGATCTTCGATGTCACCGCGCGGGGCAACTTCGAGGGGCAGAATATCCTGCACCTGCCGCGCCCGCTGACCACAATTGCCCGCGTCACCGGCGCATCGGCGGAGCGGCTGGAAGAGGTCATTGTGCAGGGCCGCGACAAACTATTCGCCGCCCGGGAGCGCCGCCCCAAACCCGACCGCGATGAGAAGATCTTGACGGCCTGGAATGGCATGGCGCTGCGGGCCTTTGCCGTGGCTGCCGCCGCATTTGAGCGGGACGACTACCTGAAGGTGGCCCAGGATAATGCCGACTTCCTGCTGCGGGCGTTACGCCGCGAAGATGGGCGCGTGCTGCGCAGTTGGAAGGATGGCAAGGCAACCTTGCCGGGCTACCTGGAAGACTATGCCCTGCTGATCGACGGGTTACTGGCGCTCTACGGTGTGGACGGCAACCCGCGCCGGCTGCGCGAATGCCTCACGCTGGCCGATGCCATGCTGAATCTCTTCTGGGATGCCACGCTGGGCGGCTTCTACGACACCGGCACCGACCACGAGGCACTGGTGACCCGCCCACGCGATGTGAGCGACAACGCCACACCTTCGGGCAGTTCAACCGCAACCGAGGTTCTGCTGCGGCTGGCGGCGCTGACCGGGAACGACACCTACCGGCAGCGGGCCGAGCAGATCCTGACAGGCCATACGGAGATGCTGCGCCGCGTTCCGCTGGGTTTCGGGCGTATGCTCTGCGCGGCGGATTTTGCCCTGGCCCGCGTCCGCGAAGTGGCCCTGGTCGGCGATCCGAATGCCGCGGATATGCAGGCGCTGCTGGGCGAGATTCATCATGGCTACCGGCCGCATCTGGTGTCGGCACAGTTGCACCCCGGCGATACCGAAGCCGCCCAACTTACGCCGCTGCTGCGTGACCGCACCCAGATCGAGGGCAAGGCCACAGCCTATGTCTGCGAGGGCTTTACCTGCAACCTGCCCGTGACCGATGTTGAAGCCCTGCGCAGCCAGATCGGGCCATCCGGCGTCTAGGCTGTTATACCAGGTTGCCGGCAAACCAGCAAAGCGTTGTAACATCGGCAACGGGCGCAGGGGCGGCACATTCCCGTTCAACACCGCTGCGTCCTCGGTGTCCGCTGTGGCTATGATAGCAAGTCTGTATGAACAACCATGCATTTTCTGCACATTGTCCAGCTCTACCGCCCGGTGCCGAGCGGCGCGGCGCGCTACTTTGTCGAGATTGGCGAGCGCCTGGTGCGGGACGGCCACCAGGTCACGGTGCTGACCAGCGACGCCTTTGATCTGGAGCATCTCTGGGCCGCCGGTCGCCGCCGGATAGCCGAACCGGAAGATAACCACAACGGCGTGCAGGTGCGGCGTTTCCCGGTGCAACGGCTGCCCGGCCCGGCCCTGCTCTACCCGGCGCTGCGCCGACTCATGCTGGAGTTGGCGCGGCTGCCGGGAGATCGGCAGGCCCGGCTGCCACTGTTGCGCCGCCTGGCCCGGCTCACACCGCGCCTCCCGGCGATGCAGCACTATCTGCAGACCGCGCCGGAACTGGCCGATGTTGCGCTGGTGCATACCACCAACATCACCCTCGACTTTGCGATCCTGCCGGTGCTTGACTGGGCGCGGCAGCGCGGCATTCCGCACATCTGCACGCCGTTTGTTCACCTGGGCGAGCCGGGCAACCGCTACATCCTGCGCTACTACAGCCTGCCCCACCAGATCGACCTGCTGTGCCGGAGCGACCTGGTCATCACTCAGACCGGGCTGGAGCAGCGTTTCCTCCAGCAGGCGGGGGTACCGCAGCAGCGCATGCGTACCATCGGTGTCGGCGTCACCCTGGAGGAACTGGCCGGGGGTGATGGGCAACGCTTTCGGGCGGAGCAGGGCATTGACGGCCCGCTTGTGCTGACGATTGGCACCGCCGCCTACGACAAAGGCACCTTCCACGTTGTTCAGGCCATGCAGCGGTTGTGGGCCGCCGGCAGCAACGCCACCTGGGTGCAGATTGGCCCGCTGATGGGCCACTTTGAGCAGTTCCACGCCGGCCTGCCCCCGGCGGAGCGGGCGCGGATGCGCGTCCTCGGCTTTGTCCCCGATCAGACGCGCCACGATGCGCTGGCCGCCGCCGATCTGTTTGTGCTGCCGTCGCGCACCGACAGCTTCGGCATCGTCTACCTGGAAGCCTGGTGTTACGATCTGCCGGTGATCGGTGCGGACGCCGGGGGGGTACCGGAGGTGGTACAGCATGGGCAGACGGGGTTGCTGGTTCCCTTTGGCGATGTACCCGCGCTGACCCGATCAATCAGCCGCCTGCTGCAAGATCGGGAACTGGCGCGGGCCTTTGGTCGCCTGGGGCATCGCCAGGTGCTCCGGACAATGACCTGGGAACGGAAGTATGCCCAGGTACGTGCCGCCTACGAACAGGTGCTCGCAGGCAGGGCATGAGGGCGAACGCCACGAAAACAGACGCCGAATTGTATACATATGGTATGGTTTTGGTAATACGTGGGTGCTATCCTGAGGAGACAGGTAACTCAACATCATAGCACAAGGAGGTGCCCTATGTACCGGTACAATCGAGACGAACGGAACGACTGGAAGAACGAGGAAGCGGATCCATACGCCACGGGGTGGGGCTGGCTGGTTGATATTATCGTTGTGGTGCTGGTCATCATTGCAGTCATTTCGTCCATGCTGTAGCCCGTATTTTCCTTGTTTCAGGCACACCTCTGGAGTGAGTAGGGTTCTCCTATTTTTCAACGTCGTACCCAGAAGTTTACCTGTTTCCCCACCTACCGGCCCATTTCGCCCCATCCAGATCTGCCGGTACAGAACAAAGAACACAAGACACAGAACAAATACATTGTTCGTAGCGATATGCGCATCATGTTATGTTCTCCGTCACTCTGTTCTTACCCTTTTTCTATGCCCGGCGCTCAGGGATACATAATGGAAGTACACACGAGGATCAGCGAGGCAGATGCCGGCATAGCAGGAGGATAACGCGCCGGGCCAGGCCAGCAGTGCAGATTGTTTTCATCTTTATAAACGCAGGTCACGGCCCAATTGTTACACCAGATCTTGTCGTTTTTGATAAAATAACGATAAACAATTTTTCAGCAACTCCCGCAGAGATAGAACGAACAGACAAACAGCGGACAAAGCACAAACCGATTGTGCGACATCTGCTTTCTCTATCGAGTATCCTGGACAGGAGGCGCACGATATGCCATTCTCTCCCGAAGAACGCCAGGCACTCCCGGCGGTAAAAGGCGTTGGCCCCACTGTGGTCGCCCGACTTGAGCAGATGGGGTTTGAATCACTTGCCCAACTAAGCACGGCCGATGCCCTGGAGATCGTTACGCAAGCCGCGACCATCGTCGGCTCCACCTGCTGGAAAAACAGCCCGCAGGCGCGTACAGCAATTCAGGCAGCCATCGCGCCGGCGCAAGCACGCCAGGCATAATACCGATTTGTTGTCATAGCCACAGCGCACACCGAGGATGCAGAGATGATACCCGGAAATATGCCGCCGTTGCGCCCGTCGCGCCTATTCCCGTTAATTGCCGGTTTGATGGCAAATTGGTATAACAAGTCGTTGCAACGGGCGTTATGCCGAGTCCATGTTATGAAGAAAGAACAGGTATATGGAAAAACCCTATCAATCTCTGATTACCATTAATCCCAATGTCCGTGGCGGGAAACCGATTATTCGCGGGCTGCGCTACACCGTCTACGATATTCTCGCCTACTTAGCAGCGGGGATGACGCCTGCCGAAATCCTCGAAGACTTCCCCGATCTCACGGAGGATGACATTCAGGCATGCCTCAGTTTTGCTGCGGATCGTGAGCGAACCGTGGTTATCGTACCGGCATGAAACTCCTTTTTGACCATCATCTCTCACGAAAGCTCGTCGCACGGTTGGCAGATTGTTTTCCCGATGCCGGTCATATTGTTTTTCACGGCCTCGAAACCGCTCATGACATCGATATATGGCAGTTTGCCCGAGATAACGGATATACCATTGTGACAAAAGACGCCGATTTTAATGATGTGAGTACGTTACGTGGCGCGCCCCCCAAAATTATCTGGTTGCGTATTGGCAATAGCACGACAAAGCGCGTTGAAGAAGTTCTTCGTATACATGCGAACGCTATTCGGATGTTCATCAACAATCCAGACGACGTTATCCTCGAAATAATCTAAAAGCTGTAATAAACCATAAAGTAGTCTTATTCCTGCTATGCCTCTATTGAAGCCAGTGTTCAGTCCGATCCGTCCGGAACGCCATCGGCGCTTTGGGTGATGCTGGTGTGAAATAAAAGAACAACGAAAACGACTCTCATTGCAACACCGTGAGATGCCTCCTATCGTCAGCATGACATTGCTATTCGCGGCAGCACGATGCAGAGCCAAGCCGTACTGTGTGACGCGTCTCGGTTTCTCCTCCCTGATCCCGCTCCACAAGCAACCGGCGGGAGCCATGCTCCCGCACTCCATATTCGCACTAACCGTTAATCCTTACCTCACCCCATCTCCTCCGCTACCTCAATCGCACGGAGCAACGCGGCGGCTTTGTTGCAGCTCTCCTGGTACTCACTCGCCGGGACGCTATCGGCAACCACGCCGCCGCCCGCCTGTACATAGGCGACGCCATCCTTGACCAGCATGGTGCGCAGGCTGATGCAGGTGTCCAGGTCGCCGTTGAAGCCCACATGCCCGACGCAACCCGCGTAGATGCCTCGCTGTGTGCCTTCCAACTCTGCGATGATTTCCATGGCGCGGATCTTGGGCGCACCACTGACCGTGCCGGCGGGAAAGCAGGCCCGCAGCGCGTCGAGGGCGCTCATATCGGCGCGTAGCTTCCCGGTGACATGCGAAACCAGGTGCATCACATGGCTATACTTCTCGACAATCATAAACTCCGGGACGCTGACGGTGCCGGGCGTGCTCACGCGGCCAATATCGTTGCGCCCCAAGTCAACCAGCATCAGATGCTCGGCCCGCTCCTTCTCGTCGGCCAGGAGTTCTTCGGCCAGCGCTGCATCTTCCGTCAGATCACGTCCCCGGGGGCGGGTGCCGGCAATCGGGTGGGTCAGGATGTCGCCCTCCTCCACTCGCACCAGCAACTCCGGTGATGCGCCGACCAGCTCGCCTTCCCCGGTGCTCAGGTAGAACATGTAGGGCGAGGGGTTGATCGTCCGCAGCGCACGATAGATCGTGAAGGAGTCGGACTGCACCGGGCGGCTAAAGCGCTGCGAGGGCACCACCTGGAAAATATCACCGGCCATGATGTATTCTTTGGCGCGCTCCACATTGGCTTCATACTGTTCACGGCTGGTGTTGGAGCGCACCGGCCCGCCAGTCGTGCGCGGTGCAACCGAGTGCGGCTCGTAGTTGCGTGGCTCAAACTGCCCCTGGAAGGAGAGCGCCTGCTGCCGGGCAATCGGCTGGCGCAGACGGGCGACCAGTTCCTCGATCCGCTCAACCGCGCGGGCATACTCCTCTTCCAGGTTTTGGGCATCCAGATGCACATGCGAGAGCACCTTGATCTTGTGGCGCAGATGATCAAAAATGAGCAGGGTGTCCACAAACATCCAGACACCCTCGGGCATCTGATACTCAGCGCTTTCCGGCCGCGGTAGCTCCTCAAAATAGCCAATCGTCTCGTACCCCAGATAGCCCACCGCGCCCCCCACAAAGCGGGGCAGATCCGGCAGGCGTACCGGGCGGTAAGGCCGCAGATAGCTCTCCAGGACGACCAGCGGATCGGTGTAGGGCAGTTCCTGCTTATGCCCGCTCTGGTTGATCGTCCGGGCAATGCCGCCATCCATGCGCAGCACCAGGTAGGGCTCGCAGCCCAGGAACGAGTAGCGCGCGATATGCTGCCCCCCCTCAACGCTCTCCAGCAGGAAGCTGTAGGGACCACGGGCAATCTTCAGATAGGCCGAGACCGGCGTCTCCAGGTCGGCCATAATTTCGCGGTAGATCGGGCAGAGATTGCCCTGGTCTTTGAACTTACGGATTTCGGCCAGTGTCGGATAATGCATACTGACTCCTGTCACGAACACGAGTTACGCGGTTGACATTAAAACCGGACGTTTCACCCGATGCAAGCCCGACTCGCCTGCGGCAGCATGATGCTTGATCTGGGTTCTTCCACCCTGCCGGAGGCGGAATTGTCTTTCATGTCAGCGACTGCGTAACTCCTGTCACGAATTGGTGTTTCGATTTTAAGGGTCGGAGATAAAAAGAATAAGGAGTGAAGTCAAACCTCAAAGTAATCTCTAAAAATAACCCCTAACCCCTAACCCCTAACCCCTAACCCCTAACCCCTACTGAAAATACCGCAGTCCCATCGCGTCTTCCATCCTGGCGACAGTCTCCTGGGCGATGGTGCGGGTGCGGGCATTGCCCGCGGCCAGAATCTCGACTACCAGATTCGGCTGCGCCTCGTAGCTCGCACGGCGCTCGCGGATCGGGTCGAGAAAGATGTTGATCGCGGCAGTCAGCTTGCGCTTCACCTCGACATCGCCCACTTTGCCCTGGCGGTACCGCTCCTTCAGGTCGTTTACCTCCTCCAGGTTGGGGTTAAAGGCGTCGTGGTAGGCAAAGACCGGGTTGCCCTCCACCTTGCCGGGGATGTCGGCGCGCACGCGGTTGGGGTCGGTGTACATGCCCCGGACCTTCTGCTCAACCGTTTTGGTATCGTCAGTCAACATAATCGCGTTGTTGGCGCTCTTGCTCATCTTGCCCTGCCCATCGGTGCCGGGCAACGTGCCCACCTCCGGCACCAGTGCATCCGGTTCAGGGAAAACATCACCGTAGAGATAGTTGAAGCGGCGGGCGATCTCGCGGGTGATCTCCACATGGGATAGGTTGTCCCGCCCCACCGGAACCAGATTGGCACGCGGCAGCAGAATATCGGCGGCCTGCAGCACCGGGTAGCCCAGCAGTCCAAAGGGCATCTGCTCTTCTTCGATATGGGCATTGCGGGCCATCTCCTTGATGCTGGGCAGGCGACTCAGGCGTGGCACCGTGACCAGCATCTCGAAGATCAGGTTGATCTGGTAGACCTCCTTGACCGCACTCTGCAGATAGATCGTGCTGCGCTCCGGGTCGATCCCCAATGCGAGTTCATCAAGAACCATATCCGTGATATTCTGCGGGATGGCGGCGAGGTCTTCCTTTGTGTTCTTAGTTGTCAAAACATGTAGGTCGGCGATAAGAAAAAAGCATTCGTACTGGTCTTGCAGGCGCACCCGGTTGGCATAGGTGCCGACATAGTGCCCCAGATGGAGTTTTCCGGTTGGGCGGCTGCCGGTCAAGATGCGTGGTCGCGTCGGGTTGGTCATATCTATCTCCTCCGTTGGTTATTGTTATAACGTACACCGTAGGTTTTATGAACGTTGCATGTGTAATCCGATCGTGTGCTTCGCGATCCAAAACATCACCGCTCACGCCTCTGTTTGCCACCAGGTGCGCACCTTCTGCGCACTCAGCAGTAGATAATCGCGGTCGGTGCTGAATACCTCCAGCGTGAACGTATCGTCGTAGCCGCTCTGCTTAAGCCGGTGGAGCACCTGCGGCCAGTCGATGGTGCCCGCGCCCATCGGCAGATGGTCATCGGTCCGGCCCCGGTTATCGCTCAAGTGTACGTGCAGCAGGCGCGGACCCAGATGCTCCAGCACATCTCCCAGCTTGAGCCGGCCAACGTGGGCATGCCCCACATCCAGATGAAATCCCAGCCGCGCGTCGGCCGCCAGGATGGTGCAGATATCGTCCAGGCTAAAGCGGGTGCTGGGGGGATGCTCCACCATGATGCGCAGGCCGTAGGGCGCGGCGAGCTCGGCCAGTTGCGCAAAGCTCTCGCCATTCCAGCGCAGGCAGTCGGCATGGCGAAAGAGATGCGGGCAAGAAACCATATGCACATTAACCACCCGGGCCTCCAGTCGGGCAAACAACTCAAACGTCTCGGCGACACTCGCAACGGCGGCCTGGCGCATGGCGGCAACCGGCGAGGCGAAGGGCAGATACCAGGCGGTATGCCCGACGATCCCCAGGCCGGTCGCCGCACAGATCGCGCCGAGTTCCGCCTGATCGATCTGATCCGGCTCCGCCTCCGGCCCCTCAATCGTCAGGTCTAGAAAATCCAGACCATTGGCGGCCGCCCAGCGCGCCTCGTCGCAGGCGTTCTTGCGCGGATCATTCATCATTCCAATGCGCATAATTTACTCCTGGTTATATGCTATACTAGGCGCGTCGTTGCACATGGTACATTTCTCAGAAAGGTTAGTTCATGCATCGTATACGCCGGCTTGCTTTGATCAGTTTTTTGCTTCTTCTGCTTCTCGTCATCGACGCTCCGACCCTCCTCAAAGCGCAGGTTCAGCCCGGTTCTTTTACCAGTGTTCAGCCGGTGGTTGCGCCGCTGCAACCCGCCACCGTCAATGTCAATGTTCCCGGTTACACTGGTCCGGCTACGCTTGTGATTTTCGATAGCGCCAGTCGTCCAGTTGGCGCATGGGATTTTGAAGTTGTAAATAGTTATGCCACAATCCAGGTGACACCCCGTGGCAGCCTGGGGGAACACTGGGCCGCGCTGTTTGCCGGCGGCGAGCAGGTCGCTAACGGGAAGATCTATCTGCTTGATGCGCAGACCATCGTTCAGACCGGTCTCCCCAGCTATGACCGGCTCTATGGATTGGTGCGCAGCTTTATGGCACAAAACACCCTGAGTTACTACATCGGTGAACACTATGTGCATGGCTATCGCTCACCGGATAGTCCGCTGCTCTGGTTGCGCGATCACTACTACCAGGGGCGCGGCTTCCGCTATTTTGAGCCGGATGTCAAGAGTCTGCTCGACGGCTTTCGCCGGGCACAGCAACTGGATGGCAGCTTTCCCGATTTTCTGGCGCGCCCGGATTGGAACATCCCGGCATTTCGTACGCCGGTTGAGGCCGATGTCGAGTATCTGTATGTTCAGGCAGTCTACGAAGCCTGGCAGATGACCGGCGATGATCAATGGCTGATCGCGCATCTGCCGGCGATGCAGCGCGCGGTTGAGTACACCCTGACCAGCCCGATCCGCTGGGAGCCGACGCTGGGGCTGGTCAAGCGGCCCTTTACGATTGATACCTGGGACTTTGAGTATGGCCCGACGACGACCGACCCGAATACCGGGCAGCCTGCTCCGCGCCACTGGATCGATGAGCAGACGAAGTGGGGCATTTTCCATGGTGACAACACCGGACTGGCGCAGGCGCTGATGTCGCTGGCGCAGTTGGAAGCCTATGTCGGGCAGCCGGAACAGGCGCAACGTCACCGCGAACTGGCGGCAACGATTATGGCGCGGCTGAATAATCTGAGCTGGAATGGACGTTTTTACACCCACCATGTCAAGCTGATCCCCTGGGATGTGCCCGGCGTGGACGAGGCGCAGCAACTGAGCCTCTCGAATGCGATTGCGCTCAACCGCAATGTGTTGACTGCCGAGCAGGGCCGCGCTATCGTGCAGGAGTACCACACCCGCCTGTACCGTCCCGGAAATGTGGCCTTTGCCGAGTGGTGGAGCATCGATCCGCCCTTCCCGGCGGGCAGTTTTGGCATGGCCGGCCGCCTGGGTGAACTGCCCGGCGAGTATGTCAACGGCGGCATTATGCCGCTGGTCGGCGGTGAACTGGCGCGCGGCGCATTCCGCTACGGCGAGGAGGAGTATGCCTTCGATATTCTCCGGCGCTACTTCGCCATGGTCAGCCGGACCAATGCCACTTTCCTCTGGTACTTCCCGACCGGCGGGGTTGCCACCGGCCCTGAGTTTCTGGCGACCGACGGTTGGGGTTCCAGTGCGATGCTGGGAGCGCTGTTCGAGGGCGCGGCCGGGGTAGAAGACAGCGGCGTGCGCTACAGCAATGTCACCCTCAGCCCGCGCTGGTTTGCCGCCAACGAGGATATTACCGATGCCTACGTTGTTATGCGTTACGCGCCCTCCGATGGTTATGTGGCCTACCGCTGGAACTATGCGGAGGGCGTGAGTGACACGCCCAGTCGGTTGACGCTGGAGGTAACCGGCAGCGGCGAGCAGGTACGGCTACGGCTGCTCCTGCCCCGCACGGTCCCACCGGAGGTGCCGCTGACCACCACGCTCAACGGTCAATCCGTTGCCACCACTATCGAGATCGTCGGCGACAGTCGCTACCTGGTGCTCAATGCACCGAATGGAATTGTTAAGGTGCAGGTGTCGTGGAATAAGGGTTAGGGGTTAAGGGTTAGAGGCAATACCGTTCAAATAAGCTCACGCAAAGGCGCAAAGGTCGCCAGGAACTGCATAAACGTTGCAGCTTTGCGCAAGACAATCCGGTTGTATTTGAAAGGTATTGGCGTTAGGGGTTAGCAATGAAATCTAACCGTTAACCCCTAACCGTTAACCCCTAACCGTTAACCCCTAACCGTTACCCCCTAACCATCAACCGCCGGCAACCCGGCCAGGGCCATGGCTACTTCCTCCTGCGAATATTCGTAGTCGCGGAGGCGGCCGGCCTGGTAGTCAATGTAGGCTTGCAGGTCGAAGTGGCCGTGGCCGCACAGATTGAACAGAATGGTCTTGCTCGTGCCCGCCTCCTTGCAGCGTAGCGCCTCGTCGATGGCCGCTTTGACCGCGTGGGTGGGTTCAGGCGCGGGCAGGATACCCTCCGCGCGGGCGAAGGTCAGCCCCGCCTCGAAGCAGCCCAGTTGATGCTCGGCGCGCGGCTCCACCAGCCCCAGCCGGACAACATGGCTGACCAGCGGCCCCATGCCGTGGTAGCGCAATCCCCCAGCGTGAATGCCCTCAGGCACAAATCCGCTGCCCAGCGTATGCATCTTCACCAGCGGCGTCAGGTGAGCCGTATCGCCATAGTCGTAGGCATACAGACCGCGGGTCAGCGTGGGGCATGCGGCCGGCTCGACGGCAATGATGCGCACATCCCGCCCGCCGCGCAGCTTCGCGCCGAGGAAGGGAAAGGCAATCCCCGCGAAGTTGCTGCCGCCACCCGTGCAGCCAATGATAATGTCGGGATAGTCTCCGGCCTGCTCCAGTTGTGCCAGTGCCTCCTGCCCGACCACCGTCTGGTGCAGCAGCACATGGTTGAGTACGCTGCCCAGGCAATATTTGGACTGTTCATCCTGGACGGCGACCTCGACCGCCTCGCTGATCGCAATGCCCAGGCTGCCGGTGCTGTCGGGATGCTCCGCCAGGATCGCCCGTCCGGCGCTGGTCTCCTCACTGGGACTGGGCACCACCCGCGCGCCGTAGGTATTCATCAGCGCGTGGCGGTAGGGCTTCTGCCGGTAGCTGACTTTGACCATAAAGACCAGCACTTCCAGGTCGAGTAGCGCGCCCGCAAATGCCAGTGCCGAGCCCCACTGACCGGCTCCCGTCTCGGTGGTCAGCCGCTTCACGCCTGCCTGTTTGTTATAGTAGGCCTGCGGCACGGCAGTATTGGGCTTGTGGCTGCCGGCGGGACTGACACCTTCGTACTTGTAGTAAATCTTCGCGGGCGTATCCAGGAACTGCTCCAGCCGCCGCGCCCGGTAGAGCGGTGCGGGTCGCCACTGGCGGTAGATTGTCTGCACCTCCTCCGGGATCTCGATCATGCGCTCCTGGCTAACCTCCTGCATAATCAGCGCCGGCGGGAAGAGCGGCGCCAGATCAGCGGGACCAATCGGCTTGCCGGTGGCGGGATGCAACACCGGCGGCAGCGGCTCCGGCAGATCGGCCTGAATGTTGTACCAGGCCGCCGGCATCTGATCCTCAGTCAGCAGATATTTGACAGTGTCCAAAACTTTCCTCCTCATCGAGCTACAGCAGCGCGTCACGCATCACGCAACGCGCAACCAACAAAAAAATCCCCCGCCCCCACGCATGGGGAACGAGAGACGGGAAATCCGCGGTGCCACTCTCATTCGCAGGCTGTTACCGGCCGGCGCACTCTACAAGCACGGAGCCGCTCCCCGAACAGCGGCGAACCGCCGACGAGATAACGCTCGATGCTCAGCGCCCTGATAACGGTGGCGTCTCCGGCGGCTACTACTTCCGAGGTGTTACACGTTGAAACGTCTCAACGTTCTAACGTCTCAACGTTCTAACGACGACGGTTTCGCTCCGCAACTCCCAGGTCCATTCCGCACCGGCGCACGCATCGGCTTCACACCAGTCGCCGACTCTCTGAGCAGCGTTACGGTACGTACTCTTCCTGTTCATCGTTGTTGCGATCTTGATCTGGCGTGAGTATAGCACGGGGGCAGGGGCGTGTCAATGACACGACTTACGCGGTTGCTCACCCGAAAGGAAATTTCGCCTCCGGCAGGGCGGAAGATTCCATTCTTTTTCACAAAAATTTTGCACTTCGTGCAAAATTTTTGTGAAAAAGATCAAAAAGTA
>DAOTUI010000106.1:0-16529 GCA_034437035.1 Chloroflexaceae bacterium | reverse complement strand
GACCAACAATAATGCTGATGATACCGCACCGGTCTGGCCGCCCTAATGTAGCGGCCCGACTGGATCAGATATAGTGACAAGGAGATCTCCCATGAACTATTTTCGGTTTTCTGCATTGAGTAGTTTGTTCATCCTGATCACGATAGTGTTGTCTGCCTGTGGCTTCTTTGGAGCAGGCGAGGCAACACCGGAGCCACCCGATCCACCAACCGCTGTTGCCCAGATGCCGACCGACGCACCGGAAACAACCGCCGCGCCGGAGCCGACTGCTGTACTGGAACCGACCGCTGCGCCGGATGCCGGCACTCCAGATATGACGATCCGGATGGCCCGCGCCAACTGGGACACCGGCTGGTTTCAGGCAGAAATCTATACCCAGTTGTTAGAAGAACTGGGCTTTGAAGTAACCGAAGCGGAAGTGCTGTCACCGGCCGACTTCTACCCGGCAGTGGCTGAGGGAGCGGTGGATATGTGGCCGAATGGCTGGTTTCCCCTGCATAACCCGGAACTGCAGGCCGAGGAGGTTGCAGAACATATTACGCCGATCGGTTCGGAGGTGCGCGGCGGGGCATTGCAGGGCTACCTGATCGACAAAGCAACGGCCGAGGCGGCCGGGATCGACAACCTGGCAGATCTGCAAGACCCCGAAATCGCGGCGCTGTTTGATAACGATAACGATGGCAAGGCCGATCTACTGGGATGTAACGCAGGCTGGGGGTGTGAGGCGGTTATCAACCACCACCTGGATGCCTATGAGCTTGGCGCTACAGTGACGCATGTCCAGGGCGAATATTCCGATCTAATGCTCGAGGGAATCGATCGCTACGCGGCGGGTGAGCCGTTGCTCTTCTATACCTGGACGCCCAACTGGCCGATCAACGAACTCGTTCCGGGTGAGGATGTAGTCTGGATCGAGGTACCCTTTTCCAGCCTGCCCGAGGGGATGCAGGCCCAGGAGGAGCTAACCCTGGTGCCCGATGTAGTGGGGTGTAGCTCGAACCCGTGCAATCTGGGCTTTCCGCTGAATGACATCCGCGTGGTAGCTAACCGGACCTTCCTGAAGAACCACCCGGCGGCGCTACGTCTGCTCGAACTGGTCGAGATTCCACTGGATGATATCGCCGCGCAAAACTCAACCATGTTTTTTGGCGAAGATAGCCCGGAAGATATCGAGCGCCAGGCCGAGCGCTGGATTGCCCAGAACGACGCCCGGGTCAGTGCGTGGCTGGCCGCCGCCCGCAATTGGGAAGCTGACCGCTCCACCCTGGAGCGGGTGCAGCAGCGCGGCGAACTGCGTTGCGGCGTGCAGGAGGATCTGCCCGGCTTTGCTACGCCCCAGGACGGTAGCTACAGCGGCTTTAATGCCGATTTTTGCCGTGCAGTTGCTGCGGCCGCCCTGGGCGATCCCGATGCGGTGACGTTTGTGCCGTTGAGCAACCAGGAGCGCTTCGCCGCCGTGAGTGACCGCGAGATCGATGTGCTGTTTCACAATGTGGCCTGGCTGGCCCAGCGCGACGCCGGTATGAACCCACCCAACTCCGGCATTCGGCTGGCATTTGGCCCGACGATCTTTCACGATGGGCAGCGGTTTATGGTCAACCGTGACGAGGGGATCGTAACGCTGGAAGACCTGGCAAACCGGACGATCTGTGTCCTGGCCGGCTCGGATACCGAGCAAAATTTGCAGGATCAGTTTGCCGCGCTCGACATCCCGTTTGATCTGAGCCGCCAGAATACCGCCGCCGAAGTCTATGACATATATGAGCGGGGTGGCTGCGATGCGATCACTGCCGATACCTCGGAACTGGTCGCCCGGCGTACCCGGTTCGTGAGCCCGAATGATCATACTATTCTCTCCGGGCAGATCTCACGCGAACCACACAGCCCGGTCTACATCG
Source organism: Chloroflexaceae bacterium (assembly GCA_034437035.1). Taxonomy (GTDB): domain Bacteria; phylum Chloroflexota; class Chloroflexia; order Chloroflexales; family Chloroflexaceae; genus CAKZQX01. The sequence goes on along the minus strand of DAOTUI010000106.1, from coordinate 14,631 downwards.
AAGGCGATCCCAAATGGGCCGATGTAGTCAACTGGACAGTTTTTGTCACGATTTATGCCGAAGAACTGGGGATCAATACCGTGAATGTCGAAGAACTACGCAACACGGACAACCCGGATATTGCGCGCCTGCTGGGTGAACGCGGCAACATTGGTCAAGAGCTGGGGCTGGCAAACGACTTTGCCTACAATATCCTGCGTGCAGTGGGCAACTATCGGGATATTTATGTCAACAATATCGACCCGGAAGTCCTGCCACGCGGTCCCAACAAGACCTGGAACAGTCCCGAGGGGCCGGGGGGCCTGTTAAGCGCGTCACCCTTCCGCTAAATTATGGCGTGCGGGAGCCATGCTGCCGCCGGGAAAAGTTACGGCGTGCGGGAGCCATGCTGCCGCCGGGAAAGGAGATCGATTACGTCATGCGCTTCCTCTTCAGCTTCGCGGGTGGCAGCGGCCACTTCGAGCCACTGCTCCCGCCGGCCCGGGCCGCCGGCGCTGCCGGGCATACGGTCGCCTTTGCCGGTCAGCCGGCGATGGTTCCGGTTGTTGAAGCAGCGGGGTTCCCAACCTTCGCCACGGGTGGAGCCACACTGACCGGCGCGGCAGAGCGGCTCCCGCTGCTCAAGTTGGACCCGAAGCGGGAGGAGCGCGACCTGCGCGAGGGCTTCGCCGATCGGTTCGCACGGGAACGAGCTGACACGCTCCTCGATCTGTGTGCCGCGTGGCAGCCCGACCTGCTCGTATGTGACGAGATGGACTTCGGCGCGCTGATTGCGGCCGAACGCCTCGGGCTGCCCTACGCGACAGTACTGGTCATTGCTGTGGGCTCCTTCGTGCGCCCGGAAGTGGTTGCCGCGCCGCTGAACGAACTGCGCGCCGAACATGGCCTGCCCCCCGACCCCGACCTCGCCATGCTCAGCCGTTACCTGGTGCTGTCACCCATCCCGCCGGGCTACCGCGACCCGGCCTTCCCGTTGCTGCCCACTGCCCACGCAATCCGCCCACCCACGCTCGATCAGACGCAGCCCGACCTTGCGCCGGTATGGGACACACACCTGCCCGGCGCGCCGACCGTCTACTTCACACTGGGCACCGTGTTCAATGTCGAATCCGGCGATCTCTTTGAGCGGGTGACGGCGGGGCTGCGCGAGATGCAGATCAACCTGGTTGCGATGGTGGGGCGCGAGCTTGACCCGGCGGAGTTTGGGCCGCAACCGGCCAATGTCCATATCGCGCAGTATATTCCCCAGGCCGCCATCCTGCCACACTGCAACCTGGTGGTTTCGCATGGCGGTTCGGGTAGCGTGCTGGGCGCGCTGGCCCATGGCCTGCCGATGGTGCTACTCCCCATGGGGGGCCGATCAACCGCTGAACGCGGCGCACTGTGCCGACCTCGGCGTTGCGTGCGTCCTCGATGCACTGGAGGCCACGCCGGAGAGCGTGCGCGCGGCAGTAGCGACGCTGCTGGACGCACCGGCAGCCGCCCAGATGCAGGCGGCAATCGCCGGCCTGCCGGAGCCCGCGCATGCCGTGAAACTGCTCGAGCGCCTGGCAGTGGAGCGGCAGCCGGTTGTGTTGGGGTGAGTTGGGGTTCACAGCAGAGATTACATGCACAATTCCTTGTAAGTGGTGCAGGCGGGTGGTATGATGCCTGACGACAAGGAGTTGGAAGTGTGATGTGCGGTGTGGTATGATGCATATGTGGACTACATCGTTTGACCAATCATACGACAGAAACGTAAGTTATTAGCAAATACAAAATTGACGAGATCATTTATGGCTACCAGTCCCAAAGCATTAATCACTCCAGATGTCCTGGTGTGGGCACGTGAAGAATCGGGGTATACCCGGCTCGAAGTTGCGCAAAAAATAAAAGTAGATCTGGAAAAACTTGTTTCCTGGGAACAAGGCGATAAACAACCATCAATGAGTCAATTAAGAAAGATTGCCAATGTATACAAACGACCAATAGGGGTTTTCTTTCTCTCAACACCTCCAGATCGCACCATTAAAATGCATGACTTCCGCCGGTTATCCAGCGGCGATATGCAAGATGAGTCGCCGCAACTGAGACTAGAAATCCGCCGGGCATACCAGCGGCGGGAAACTGCCCTGGATCTTTTTGAGGAAATAGAAGAACCTCTACCAATATTAGACAAAGAAATTGATATTTCTGACAATCCTGAACAGGTTGCGCAGACTATCAGGACGTGGCTCAAGTTAACTTACGCAGAACAGATTAACTGGAAGAACCCCTATAAAGCGTTTAACTGGTGGCGTTCGGCAATAGAGTCTCTCGGTATTCTCGTTTTTCAAATATCCGGGGTTGAAATCAGCGAAATGCGCGGTTTTTCCATTCATGAGAGACCCTTGCCAATCATAGCAGTAAATATAAAAGACCGTCCGAGAGGGCGCATTTTTACAATGTTACACGAGTTAGTACATATCTTGTTGCACGAAGGTGGTATTTGTAGTTTACACGAAACCATGCTTCGATCAGATCAGGAGCAAAGAATTGAAGCATTCTGTAATAGCGTTGCAGGGGCTATTATTGTTCCCAAAGAATATTTAGAACTGGAGAATGTTGTCACGAAACATTCTTCAGTCCCAGCATGGACAGACGAAGAGTTAAAAACCTTATCAACTCGGTATCAAGCCAGTCGCGAAACAATCTTACGCCGTCTTTTGATAATTGGCAAAACATCAGAGGATTTCTATCAACAAAAGCGCGAAGAATTTATTGGCGAGTATGAATCACTTGAAAAAGAGCAGGAAGATCAGAATATCGTAATTCAACCTTTTCAGAAGACGATTAACAGTGTTGGGACTTCGTACACACGACTGCTTATTGACGGTTATAACCGTGGAGCAATTAATGCCTCAACGCTCTCGGAAGCTCTAGGCATCCGCCTAAAACATCTAAACAAATTAGAGCAGGCTGTTTTTAGCTAAAACTATTACGGGACACAATTCATTGAAGTACAGTATTGATACCAATGCATTGATCAACTGCTGGCGCAGAACTTACCCACGAGATGTGTTTCCTGGTTTGTGGATAAAACTTGAAGAGTTGGTACAGGTCGGAAACCTTATAGCCAGTGAGGAGGTTTTGCGTGAACTAGAAAAAGTTGATGATGATGATACTTTGCTTCAATGGGCACGCACAAATAGACAGATGTTTGTTTCAACAGATGAACAGATACAGTTGGCTGTGCGTACTATTCTTGGAGCCCATCCTGGCCTGGTCAATATAAGAAAAAACCAGTCAGGAGCAGATCCCTTTGTTATTGCTGTCGCTAAAGTAAACAATGGTGCAGTTATCACTGATGAGAGAGTATCAAACAATCCGGGAAGACCTAAAATACCTGATGTATGCCGGGCTATTGGCATAAAGGGAAGCGGAAGCTCTTGTTCACCCCAAGCTCCCTCAGACGCTCTACTCGTGGGCTTGCTGACGCCCAAGTTTCCGGAGGGTGGGACAATTAACAGCTTCCGCTTCCCATAAAATCATTCAGTGTGCTTAATTTTTTGAAAGAGCAGGGCTGGACATTTTAAACGACTGTGAATTCACCATTCAAAATTATACACGATACAACCAGGAAAACATTTCAATAAGAAGCTCTGCAAACCATTTCAGATGTGACAGTGCAATACCAATGAGATGTTTCCCGCCGGTCAGCATGACACGGATCATCATTGTAGCGCACACTGATCGCACCTCCCATTCTTCTATGCTCTCTCCCCTTCACCTGCTTATCTTCCAGGTGATACCAATGTGCCGTCAAACCAGCAATCAACGGGAATGGGCGCAATGGGCGCAACGGCGGCACGTTCCTGTTGATCATCTCTGCGTCCTCGGTGTTCTCTGTGGCGATGACAACACATCGGTATGAGTCCCCATTCCTGGCCCCGGATGTGCAAACAGAAGAGCGCCCCCTGTAACGCTACCGGGGGCGGGCGAGTCTATTCCATAGCGAGTTTTGCAAATGAGGAGCTTATGCAGCCTGACTTTGGCCGGGATATCTGTGGCAACCTGGCGAACGCCGAGACGCGCGAGTGGCTGGTGACAAACGGGATTGGCGGTTTTGCCTGCGGGACGGTTGCCGGGATGTTGACCCGGCGCTACCATGGACTGCTGGTGGCCGCGCTTGATCCGCCACTGGGGCGCACGCTGCTGCTGAGCAAACTGGACGCACAACTTGGCTACGCCGGACAGACCTACCCGCTTTTTACCAATGCCTGGGCCGCCGGCAGGGTGGAGCCGCATGGCCGGCAGCACCTGGAGCGTTTCCACCTGGAGGGGAGCACGCCGGTCTGGAGTTTTGCCTGCGCCGATGCCCTGCTGGAGAAGCGCGTCTGGATGTTGCCGGACGCCAATACCACCTACGTCCGCTACGACCTGCGCCGCGCCACCCGGACCGTCACCCTGGAGTTGCAGGCGCTGGTCAACTACCGCGACTACCATGGCAACACCCACGCGAGCGACTGGCAGATGCAGGTGACACCGGTTGCGCATGGCCTGCAGATCCGCGCTTTTGCCGGAGCGGTGCCGTTCTACCTCTTGAGCAACCGGGCCGAGATGACGCCGCAGCATACCTGGTACCACGACTTTTTCCTCAGCAGCGAAGCCTACCGGGGCATGGATGCCTACGACGATCAGCTCTATGCCGCCCACCTGCGCGCCACGCTGCATCCGGGCGAGGCGCTGACGCTGGTTGCCGGCACCGACGCCGCGCCCAACCTGGATGGCACAACCGCCTATGCTGTCCGCCAGGCATACGAGCAGGGGGTGATCGAGCGCGGGGGTGACGGCCTCCCGCCGGACATCCGGCGACTCCTGCCGGCGGCCGATCAGTTCATTGTGCGTCGTCCGCTGCCCGATAACCCCGACGGACGCTCGATCATTGCGGGCTACCCCTGGTTTGGCGACTGGGGCCGCGACACGATGATCAGCCTGCCCGGACTGACGCTGGCGACCGGGCGGCCGGAGATTGCCGCGCAGATCCTGCGGACCTTTGCCCGCTTTGTGGACCAGGGGATGCTGCCCAACCGCTTCCCAGATATCGGCACAACGCCGGAGTACAATACGGTTGATGCCACGCTCTGGTATTTTGCGGCGTTGCGCGCCTACCACGCGGCCACGGACGATGATCACTTGCTGCGCGACCTATTCCCGGTCCTGCGCGAGATTATTGACTGGCATCAACGCGGGACGCGCTATCAGATCAAGGTTGACCCGGCGGACGGGTTGCTCTACGCGGGGGAGCCGGGTGTGCAACTGACCTGGATGGATATCAAGATTAGCGACTGGGTGGTAACGCCGCGCACCGGCAAAGCGGTTGAGATTAATGCGCTCTGGTACAATGCGTTGCGGGTAATGGCTCAGTTTGCCGACCGCCTGGGGGAACCGGCTGCCACCTACACCGCCGCCGCCGATCAGGTCAGCGCCGGTTTTGCCCGCTTCTGGAACGAGTCGGCAGACTACTGTTATGATGTGATCGACGGCCCCACCGGAGCGGACGCCACCCTGCGTCCCAATCAACTGCTGGCCGTGGCGCTGCCCCACACGCCGCTGACCGAAGCGCAGCAGCGCGCCGTGGTCGATGTCTGCGCGCAGCAGTTGCTGACTTCGCATGGGCTGCGCAGCCTGGCTCCCGCCGATCCGGCCTACATCGGGCGGTATGGCGGCGACTCCCGCCGGCGGGACAGCGCCTACCATCAGGGCACGGTCTGGGCCTGGCTGATCGGTCCCTTTGTGGCGGCACATCTGCAGGTCTATCGGGACCGGGCGCAGGCGCGGAGCTATCTGCGGCCGCTGCTGCTGCACCTGACCGACCATGGCGTCGGCTCGATCAGCGAGATCTTTGATGGGGATGCACCGTTTGTGCCGCGCGGCTGTATTGCGCAGGCATGGAGCGTGGCCGAGGTGCTGCGCGCCTGGCGACTTACAACCAGTGATGCTGCCAACTGAGCATTGCCCCTGCGACCGGATAGTATTCTTCCCAAAAAGGAGGAGACACACTTCATCTCCGGACGGAGAACCGAACATACTTTCTCACAAAAATTTACACAGAGTGCAAATTTTTGTGAGAAAGATAAAAGAAGTACCATGCTGCCGCAGGCGATTCTGCCATTCATCTGGTCAAACACCCAGTTTGTGTACCCACCACGTAACTTATTTGAATAAGCCAATAAGGAGGTCAAACATATGGCAAAACAGTATGATGCAATTGTGATCGGTGCTGGTCAGGCCGGGGGGCCGCTCTCGACGGCGCTGGCCCGCGCGGGCCGCAAGACCGCCATTGTCGAGCGGGAGCATGTCGGTGGCACCTGCGTGAACGAGGGCTGTACCCCGACCAAGACCATGGTTGCCGGCGCGCGGGTGGCCTACCTGGCCCGCCGGGGCGCGGACTATGGCGTCAACACCGGCCCGATCACAGTCAATATGGCACAGGTGCGGCAGCGCAAGCGCGACATTGTCACCAGCTTTCGCACCGGCAGCCAGAGCAAGATCGAGGGGGTCGATGGCGTTGATCTGCTGTTGGGTGAGGCCGGCTTTACCGGCCCAAAAGCGCTGCAGGTGCGGCTCAACGACGGCACGACGCAGCAACTGACCGCCGACAACATCTTTATCAATGTGGGTGCGCGCCCCAACAGTCCGCCGATCACAGGGCTGGAGCGGGTGCCCTACCTCGACTCGACCTCAATTATGGAACTGGACAGGGTACCGGAGCATCTGCTGATCCTGGGGGGCGGCTATATCGGACTGGAGTTTGGGCAGATGTTTCGGCGCTTTGGCAGTCAGGTGACAATTGTGCAGCGCAGTGACCAGTTGCTGACCCGCGAAGACCCGGATGTGGCGGAAGAGATTGCCACGATTCTGCGTGAGGATGGGATCGAGGTGCTGCTGGAGACGAATGCCGTTCAGGTGGAGCAGAATGCCGCCGGCGGGATTGACTTCACCCTGCGCGGTCCCGAGGGTGAGTCTACGCTGAGTGGCTCGCATCTGCTGATCTCCATCGGACGACAACCTAATACCGACCTGCTCAACCTGGAGTCCGCCGGTGTCCAGACCGACAAGCGCGGGCTGATTCAGGTGAACGAGCGGTTGGAGACAAATGTCCCCGGCATCTATGCGCTGGGTGATGTTAAGGGCGGCCCGGCGTTTACGCATATTTCCTACGACGATTTTCGCGTCATTCGCACCAATCTGCTTGAGGGCGGCGATGCCACCATCACCGATCGGCTGGTGCCCTACACCGTGTTTATGGACCCGCAGTTGGGCCGGGTGGGGTTGAGCGAAACCGAGGCCCGGCAGCAGGGGCGTAACATTCGCGTTGCCCGCATGCCGATGGCCTATGTTGCGCGCGCGCTGGAGGTAGACGAGCCGCGCGGCCTGATGAAGGCGGTAGTTGATGCGGACACGGAGCAGATCCTGGGCTGTGCTATTCTCGGCCTGGAAGGGGGCGAGATCGCCGGCCTGGTCCAGGTTGCAATGATGGGCAAACTGCCCTACACGGCCCTGCGCGACGGTATCTTCTCCCACCCGACCCTCGCCGAGTCGATGAATAGCTTGTTTGAGTCCTGGGTGGAGTAGGGTACAATGCACCCGGTGGGTTATAATCACGGGGTTGCTATGATTGAAGATGTTGATCGTCTGCGCGAACTGATCCAGACGTTGCATACCCGGATTCGCGCGGCGGTGGTGGCCGCCTGTGAGCAGAGCGCGGTCGAAGAGTTGGCCCACATCGCCGCCGAAGATGCCACGGGCGATACCATCTACGCGGTTGATCGGGTGAGCGAGGAGCTGCTGATCGACTTCTTTGCGCAGGAGATTGCGCCGCGCCGGCCGCTGGTCCTGATCGCCGAGGGTCTGACGGAGGGGCAGGTGGTGCTGCCCACGCACACCTCCCCTGATGCTGCCGACATCCGCGTGATTGTGGACCCGATTGACGGCACGCGGGGGTTGATGTACCAGAAACGTAGCGCCTGGATCTTGACCGGCGTTGCGCCCAACCGGGGCGCGGCAACCGGCCTGCGCGATATCGAACTGGCAATCCAGACCGAGATTCCGTTGGTCAAGCAGCACCTGAGCGATACGCTCTGGGCCACAGCGGATCAGCCCACGCAGGCCGCGCGTTACAACCGGATAACGGGCGAAACCGCGCCGATCCATCTGCATGCCTCACGCGCAACGAGCATCGCCCACGGGTTTGCGATGATCAGCCGCTTCTTCCCCGGCGCGCGGGACGAACTCGCCGCCATTGATGAGGCAATCATCCGGGAGGTACTGGGGCCACCGCAGCGGGGCAAGGCGCACTGCTTCGAGGATCAGTATATCTGCACCGGCGGTCAACTGTATGAACTGATCGCCGGGCATGACCGCTTCGTGGCGGATCTGCGCCCGCTCCTGGATGGCTGGCTGGCGCAGCGGGGCGAGGCACTGGGGATCTGCTGCCACCCCTACGACCTGGCGACCATGCTGGTGGCGCAGCAGGCCGGGGTGCTGATCACGGACGAGCGCGGGCAGCCGCTAGACGCGCCGCTGACCACCGCGGCGGATGTGGGTTGGATCGGCTATGCCAACCCCGCCATCCGCGCGCAGATCGAGCCGGTGCTGCTGAAGGAGTTGCGTGGACGGGGGTTGATTAGGGATTAGGGGTTAGGGGTTAGGGGTTAAATTGATCATTTTTGACTTAGTGGTAGAGCCAGTCATAAATCATTGGTGATAGTTGTATCAAAAAGGCTTATTCTGGTTAAGCCAGGCTTGCGGGTAGCTACGGCTAAACTCATGCCCAGGAGTATACTTTGTCTGGACCATCGACTGAGGCATCCATGCCAACGCTGATTCTCTCATCACGCTATACCGAGGACTCACAGCGCCTGTGGCAGGCGGCTATCCGGCGCTGCTGGACCCAGCCGCGGGGCATGGCACCGGCGAACATGCGCCGCGGCAGGTCAATTGTAGCATGTAATTGGCCCTTGCTTCCGCCTGTTCATCGCAATGCGGGCCAGGATGCCCGCAAGGAGGCGGCAATGGAACCTGTCCGTATGACGCTGCGTGGCCCCGCGCCGGCGGTGCTGATCCTGACCGAGTGGTTGCACCAGCAGGCACCGCACCATCCTCCCGACGATCCGCCCTTCACCCTGACTGAGAATAGTGTTGATCTTACCAGCGAAACGGCCGCCATCGGCATGGAACTGCCCTGCGACCTGGTCTATCGCCTGGTCTCCGACCCGCCGCCCGCTACGGGTCGCCTGATCCGCGTGGCCGGGGCCGATCAGCCGGAGGGCGCAGGCGGTCGGCATGTGGCGACTTATCTGTTGCGGTTGGAGTTGCGGGGATAGTGGGGCGTGCGTTTTGCCACAGAAGGCACGGAGGGCACGGAGACAACCCGAGATGCAGACAAGTCGGCTGGACAACTACACGCTTTCGTGTTACAATACAGGGCAGCTTTTCCGATCAGGTGAACAACGATGGCGATCATACGGTTGGGCAAACCTATGCATACCTCTCCATTTACTGCGGTTGATCTCTTCTGTGGGGCCGGGGGTTTGTCCCTGGGACTGGTGCGTGCGGGGCTTCACATGCTCTGTGCAGTGGATCACCATGCGCCGGCACTGGCAACCTATGCCGCCAACCTGGGGGAGCATACCCGCTGTCTGGATCTCGCTACGGAAGCGGTTGACCTGCCGCCGGCAACGGTGATCGTCGGTGGGCCGCCATGTCAGGGCTTCTCGTCGGCGGGCATGCGCCGCAACGGTGATGCACGCAATAGCCTGGTGCGCGGTTTTGCTCAGATCGTTGCCCAACTACAGCCGCAAGCCTTTATCTTTGAGAATGTCGAAGGCTTTTTGACAGCGGAAGGGGGGCAGCGGGTCTTTGATCTGCTTGAGCCGCTGATCGCTGCGGGGTATTGCATCCATCTGCGGAAAATCAACGCCGCCAACTATGGTGTTCCCCAGCATCGCAAGCGAGTGATTGCGCTCGGTGGGCTCGGCTGGGAGCCGGTGTTTCCCGCGCCAACCCACACCGCCTATGGCGCACCCGGCGCAGACCTCGCCTCGCAGTGGCTCCCACGCACGCCAACGCTGCTTGCGGCCATCAACGATCTGCCACCACCAGCCACGATGCCGCCAGGGGTTCCACCCGGCCATGTTGCCTACCCGCTGCATGGGATCGATCTGGACCGGGCGGAGGCACTGGGGCCGGGGCAGACGATGCGCGATCTGCCGGATGAACTGCAGCATAAGAGCTATACCCGACGCGCGAACCGGCGGGTGATGGATGGCACACCGACTGAGCGGCGCGGTGGGGCTCCTACCGGGATACGGCGCTTGCAACCGGATATGCCGGCGAAAACGATCACCGGAGGCGCGTTGGCCGAGTTTCTGCACCCACGGGAGCATCGCCCCCTCACCCTGCGCGAGTGCGCGCGCTTGCAAACCTTCCCCGATACGTTTATCTTTCAGGGCAGCATCGCCCAGCAGATCGCGTTGATCGGCAATGCGATTCCGCCACTGCTGGCGGAGATCCTGGCCCGCCAACTGCTGCACGATCTGCTGCAACATCCGCAACCGGGGGAAGCGTCCGGCGCGCTGCTGAGCTTTGTGCCCACGCTCTCAACCGGATACAGCCCGATCCTCCGCACGGTGACGGAGCGGGTGCAGGCGCGGTTTGGGGTGGGGCAGATGCGGCTGTTCTAGACGCTGGAATGAGAAGGTTTCTACGATTATGGCGTTGTCCAAAGCACAACAGACGCTCATTAACCGGGTACGGAGTGCTGGAACAAGTGCGCTTGGTGTCTACCTGGATGACGAAATATGTGCCTATCTTGTCGCAGTGATTGCCAGAGATTTGAACCTCCATGAAACCTTGACTTTCCCATCTGATTTACCAGATTTCTTTAGTTCATCACTACTAACCAGCCTTCGATTAGAAGATGTTGACTTCCATAGTGCATTTGAATACCTTATTCAGCTCAAAGAGGACGCTGATACCTACTTCTACTGTCTGGCGAACTTACATAAGGCACGCTTAAAATATGAACGTATCCTTCAAGCCCAGGCTCTTCCAACTATCGATCAGGTTGGGCCACGGAGTCTGCTGCAATACGGCGCGCTGAGTCCCAAAGCACTCGCTGGTCTGCTTTTCTGGCGCAAATGGCTCTTCGATATTGATAATCGTGCCGGGCAGGAAACAGGCTACCTGTTTGAGCCGATTATTGCCTATGCCATTGGTGGTGTTCCAGTCAGCGCCAGTAAAAGTCCTGTCAGAAGAAAAGATAATCCACAAAAAGGCCGACAGGTAGACTGTATTCTTGATCGCCGAGCTTATGAAATCAAGATCCGTGTCACAATTGCTGCTTCCGGCCAGGGACGCTGGCGCGAGGAACTGTCGTTTCCGGAGGATTGCCAGGCAAGTGGGTATACTCCGGTTCTGCTTGTGCTGGACGCAACATCTAACCCAAAGCTCCGTGAGTTAAGCAATGCTTTTCATAACGCATCAGGCGAGGTTTATACGGGCGAGGATGCCTGGAGTCACCTGACTGTTCAGGCAGGGGCAACAATGTCACGCTTCCTCGAACTGTATGTTCATACGCCCATTCAGGCACTCCTGGAAGCAGCACCAGACGATCTACCCGAGATGACGCTTCAGATGCACAACCGGAATATTATTATCACAGTGGACGGGGAGGCTTTGCACATTCAACGTGATATGCCGGAAACATTGTCAACTGAGCCCGATGAAATGCCAGGGGATGTTGATGAGGAATGATGAACGAACTGCGGTAGGCAATCACCTCATGGGGTTTCCGAGCAACTTTTTTATAGACCTACGATCTTGAAAAGGTTCCGTCATAAGCAGAAGGGGCGCAGCATGCTGCACCCCTTACAACCATATCTACACTCCCCACATCCCCCTCACACATCCAGATTCCGCACCTCGGTCGCATGCGCCTGGATGAACTTGCGGCGGGGCAGGACCAGATCGCCCATCAGCATCGTGAAGGTCTCGTCGGCCTTCTGCGCATCCTCCAGCGTCACCTGGAGCACCACGCGGTTCGTCGGGTTCATCGTCGTCTCCCAGAGCTGATCGGGGTTCATCTCGCCGAGCCCCTTGTAGCGCTGAATATCGACCTTTACGCCGTCGGAGATCTGCTTCAGATACTCCTCGCGCTCGTTGTCCGAGTAGACATAGGTCTGCTGCTTGCCATGCTTAAGGCGGTAGAGCGGCGGCTGCGCGATGTAGAGATGCCCGTTGGCAATCAGCGGGCGCATATAGCGGAAAAAGAAGGTTAGCAGCAGCGTACGAATATGGCTCCCGTCCACATCTGCGTCGGTCATGATCAGGATGCGATGGTAGCGCAACTTGTCGGTGCTGAACTGCTCGCCGACGGCCGCGCCGATGGCGGTGATCATCGCCTTGACCTCGGCATTGGAGAGCATCTTGTCGATGCGGCTCTTCTCGACGTTAAGGATCTTCCCACGCAGTGGCAGGATCGCCTGGAAGCGGCGGTCGCGGCCCTGCTTCGCACTCCCGCCGGCGCTGTCGCCCTCCACGATATACAACTCACACCGTGCCGGGTTGGTGTCGGAGCAGTCCGCCAGCTTGCCCGGCAGCGAGAGCCCCTCCATCGCGCTCTTGCGGGCTGTCTCGCGTACCTTCTGGACGGCCAGGCGCGTCCGGGCGGCAGATACGGCTTTCTCGATGATCCGGCGGGCATCGCCGGGATTTTCATCCAGCCAGGTGGCGAGTGCATCACTCACGACGGTTGCCACGGCGCTGGCGGCCTCCGGGCTGACCAGCTTCTCTTTGGTCTGCGAGCTAAACTGCGGGTCTTTCAGCTTGACGCTGATCACGGCGGTCAGCCCCTCGCGTACGTCGTCGCCGGTCAGGTTAGCGTCGTTCTCTTTCAGCATGCTCTTGCTGCGGGCGTAGCTGTTGATCACCCGCGTCAGCGCCGTGCGGAAGCCGGTTAGATGCGCGCCGCCGTCGGTGTTGTTGATGTTGTTGGCAAAGTTGTAGACCGAGTCGGTATCGTAGTTGTCGGTGTACTGCATCGCCACCTCAACCGCCACATCGTCCACAGTGCGCTCAACATAGAACGGCACGCGATGCAGGGCATTCTTGTCCTTATTGAGATGGCGCACATAGGAGATCACCCCACCCTCAAAGTAGAAGTTGACCTCATTGCCGGTGCGCTCATCCAGAAAGTGGAAGCGCAGCCCCTTGGTCAGGTAGGCCATCTCGCGGAAGCGCTGGGCCAGCACGCGGAAGTTGTAGTCCAGCCCATCTTTAAAGATCTTCACATCCGGCAGGAAGCTGATGCTGGAACCAGTGCCCTCGGCGTCGGCAATATCCTTGACCGGTGCCTGCGATTTGCCGGCGAGATACTCCTGCATCCAGATCCGCCCATGCCGCCGGACCTCGATGCGCATCCACTCGGAGAGCGCATTCACCACCGAGAGTCCCACGCCATGCAGCCCGGAGGAGACTTTGTAGCCGCCCTGACCGAACTTGCCCCCGGCATGCAGCTTGGTCGCCGCCAGTTCCAGCGCCGAGATATTATGCTTGGGATGGATATCGACCGGAATACCGCGCCCATTGTCTACTACAGTCACGGAGGCGTCCGACCTGATTATGATCGTAATCTCATCGGCAAAGCCCGCCAGCGCCTCGTCCACCGAGTTATCTACCACCTCGCGGATCATGTGATGCAGCCCGTTGATATCGGTCGGGCCGATATACATACCGGGGCGCATCCGTACCGCTTCGGTCTCCTCCAGCGCCGTGATCTGATTCGCATCATAGGAATTATCGTTAAACTGTTGTTTTGCTTCTGCCATAGGTTATGCTTGCTCCTTTTACGCTACGGATACCGACGACCCTGCGCCTTGCCGGCACTGCAGTCGGTCACGATAGAAGACCAACCGCACGGCGATCAGGTCACTTTGAATATAGGCAGGCGCTGCCGCTTATCGCAACCACCATCCCCAGGTGCGTTGTCGCCGGCGCGCGCCAGACAACCGCCAACCCGAACACAATCACCATACGCAGCAGCAGCAGCGCCGGCACGCTCAGCAGGTTGTGCCGGACAATATGAACACTGTTGTAGATGGCCCGCAGGGGGCCGACATCGCTCATCAGAATAGCCTCGATCCCAAAGCTGGTGTAGACCCGGACCCAGAACAGGGCAATCGACCAGGCAAAGGCCGCCGGCAGTGTGCCGGGAATCAGGCTCACAACGAGCGCTGTGAACACCAGAACGGGTAGCCCCAGCAGCAACCCGACCCCGATCAGGACCAGCAAGAAGCTGCCGATCCGTCCGGCGATGTTGAACATCCGCCGCAGATGCGGCAGCAGGTGGTCACCTACACCAGACACCGTCCCCGCCGGCAGGCTCAGGAAGAGACTACTGACCAGCAGCGTGAGCAGGTTGATCAAGAGTACCGCTCCAACCGGCAGCCAACAGTTCGTGACCGGCACCACCCCGGCCCCCAGGTGTAGGCTTTTTGTGGTAGGGACGCGCTTCTGCGCGTCCGCCGCCCGTCCTGGTGCGGGAAATGGTTTCTGGAGCGGCGGTCGTTGTCGGTCGCGCCAACCGCATTCCAATGCGCTCTGGCGAAA